>JAEUUY010000010.1 GCA_016787225.1 Chitinophagales bacterium | reverse complement strand
TTATTACTACTGTGTTGTGACAGGAACTTGTGGTTTAGATACGACGACGACCTCCGCAGTTATCGTCAATCCTACGACGATCATCACGACAGAGCCTGCTGCTACGCAGACGGTTTGTCAGAATGCGACACCTACGAATATATCCTTAATTTCAGGAGGAGCTTCATTGACTTATCAGTGGTATAGTAATGCTTCTAATAGCAACTCAGGCGGAACCTCTATAGGTTCTGCTACCTCAGCGAGCTATACTCCACCGACATCGACTGCAGTTACTACTTATTACTACTGTGTTGTGACAGGCACTTGTGGTTTAGATACGACGACGACCTCAGCGGTTATCGTAAATCCTTCTACTGTTATTGGAACTGAACCTGCATCCTCACAGAATGAATGTATCAATCTAGCTTCAACAAATCTGACCTTGGTAGCTTCGGGTACAGGTTCTCTTACTTATCAATGGTATAGCAATACGACTAATAGTAACTCTGGTGGAACTTCATTAGGTGCTTCGGCGACATCTGCCTCCTTCGCACCGCCTACTTCCTCTGCTGGAACTATCTATTATTATTGTGTAGTCACTGGTAGTTGTGGACTTGACACTAGTATTGCCTCCGCGGTCACTGTGAATCCACTGCCTAGTATCACATTAGGGACTAGCCCTGCGGTATGTCAAGGTGTAAGTTCGGCTAATCTGCCTTATACAGCCACATCAAATTCACCTAATCAGTATAGCATTGATTATGTTGCCGCAGCTAATACGGCAGGCTTTGTGGATGTAACAAATGCTAGCTTACCAGCGACTCCAATAGTCTTGACCCTACCAACGGGTGCTGCAGCTTCTACATATAATGCTACTATTATCGTAAGAAATACCACTACTGGCTGTGTGAGCTCATCTACCTCGTTTACTGTTACCTTAAATCCTACGACAACTACTATTACAGTTCAGCCGTTATCTACGCAAACAGTTTGTCAAAATGCTACCCCAACTAAAATCGGAGCAGCAGCTACTGGCGGTACCTCTATGTCCTACCAATGGTATAGTAATACAGTTAATAATAACACAACGGGAACTTTGCTTTCTGGCGCTACCCAAGATTCATTCACCCCTCCTACGAATACCACTGGGACTATGTATTATTATTGTTTAGCTACAGGCTCTTGTGGTGCTGCAGCTACCAATACTTCTGCTGTTATTGTGACACCTATTACTTCTATAACAACTCAACCAGCAACCACACAAACAGTTTGTCAAAATACAACCCCTACAAGTATCTCTGTAGTAGCAGCTGGTACTGGAACAATTTCCTATCAGTGGTTTAGCAATACGACTAATAGTAATTCTGGAGGTACTTCTTTAGGGGCATCTGCTACTTCTGCAAGTTATACGCCATCGACCTCTTCTGCAGGAACAACATACTACTTCTGTGTAGTAAGCAGTTCATGCGGCTCTGCAGTCAATAGTAATACTTCAATAGTAACGGTGACTCCGAATAACACCGCTGGCGCGGCTTCTTCTACACCTACTCTATGTATCAATACCGCTTTAACTCCTATCACACATACTACGACAGGAGCTACAGGTATTGGCACGGCTACAGGTTTACCAGCAGGTGTCAGTGCTTTCTTTGCTAGCAATACAATCACGATTAGTGGTACGCCTTCAGCCAGTGGAACATTTGCATATAGTATTCCATTGACAGGCGGTTGTGGTACGGTCAATGCCACGGGTACGATTACAGTGACTCCGAATAACACCGCTGGCACGGCTTCTTCTACACCTATTCTATGTATCAATACTGCTTTAACTCCTATCACGCATACTACGACAGGAGCTACAGGTATTGGCTCAGCTACAGGTTTACCGGCAGGTGTCAGTGCTTCCTTTGCTAGCAATACGATCACGATTAGTGGTACGCCTACATCAAGTGGAACATTTTCATATAGTATTCCATTGTCAGGTGGTTGTGGTACAGTGAATGCCACGGGTACAATTACAGTGACTCCGAATAACACCGCAGGCACAGCTTCTTCTACACCTACTCTTTGTATCAATACTGCCTTAACTACTATTACACACACTACGACAGGAGCTACAGGTATAGGCACTGCTACAGGTTTACCAGCAGGCGTCAGTGTTGCATATGCAACAAATTTGATAATCATTAGCGGTATTCCTACGGCAAGTGGTACATTCTCTTATAGTATCCCATTGACTGGCGGTTGTGGTACAGTGAATGCCACAGGTACGATTACGGTGACTCCAAGCATGACTGCAAGTGTTGCCTCTTCTTCACCTAGTCTTTGTATTAATACTGCTTTGACTGCAATCACACATACTACCACGCTTGCTACAGGTATTGGCACGGCTACAGGTTTACCAGCAGGTGTCAGTGCTTCCTTTGCTAGCAATACAATCACGATTAGTGGTACGCCTTCAGCCAGTGGAACATTTGCATATAGTATTCCATTGACAGGCGGTTGTGGTACAGTCAATGCTACGGGTACGATTACAGTGAATCCGAATAACACCGCAGGCGCGGCTTCTTCTACACCTACTCTATGTATCAATACTGCTTTAACTCCTATCACACATACTACTACAGGAGCTACAGGTATAGGCACGGCTACAGGTTTACCAGCTGGTGTCAGTGCTTCCTTTGCTAGCAATACAATCACGATTAGTGGTACGCCTACATCAAGTGGAACATTTGCATATAGTATTCCATTGACAGGCGGTTGTGGTACAGTCAATGCCACGGGTACGATTACAGTGACTCCGAATAACACCGCAGGCACGGCTTCTTCTGCGCCTACTCTATGTATCAATACTGCTTTAACTCCTATAACACATACTACGACAGGAGCTACAGGTATTGGCACGGCTACAGGTTTACCAGCAGGCGTCAGTGCTTCCTTTACTAGTAATACGATTACGATTAGTGGTACACCTACATCAAGTGGAACATTTTCATATAGTATTCCATTGTCAGGTGGTTGTGGTACAGTGAATGCCACGGGTACGATTACTGTGAATCCGAATAACACCGCTGGCACGGCTTCTTCTACACCTAGTCTTTGTATCAATACTGCTTTAACTCCTATCACACATACTACGACAGGAGCTACAGGTATTGGCACGGCTACAGGTTTACCAACAGGTGTCAGTGCTTCCTTTGCTAGCAATACAATCACGATTAGTGGTACGCCTTCAGCCAGTGGAACATTTGCATATAGTATTCCATTGACAGGTGGTTGTGGTACGGTGAATGCTACGGGTACGATTACGGTGACTCCGAATAACACCGCAGGCACGGCTTCTTCTTCACCCACTCTATGTATCAATACCGCTTTAACTCCTATTACACACACTACGACAGGAGCTACAGGTATTGGCACGGCTACAGGTTTACCAGCAGGTGTCAGTGCCTCCTTTGCTAGCAATACAATCACGATTAGCGGCACGCCTTCAGCCAGTGGTACGTTCTCTTATAGTATTCCATTGACAGGTGGTTGTGGTACGGTCAATGCTACGGGTACAATTACGGTGACTCCGGCTACTTCTATTACTGCTCAACCAGCTGTATCACAAACTGTCTGTCAGAATTCAGGTCCTACTAATATTACTGTTACGGCTGGAGGTACCAGTCCATTTACCTATCAGTGGTTTAGCAATACGACGAATAGTAACTCTGGAGGAACTATTGTGGCATCAGCTACATCTGCTGCCTTTGCACCACCTACTTCAACTGCCAATACTCGATATTATTATTGTGTAGTAAGCGGCACTTGTGGTGCTTCTGTAACAAGTAACACATCAGCTGTAATAGTAACACCTGTTACAGCCATTACTACGCAGCCAGCTATGGCTCAAACAGTTTGTCAAAATACAGCTCCTACGAATATTTCCGTGGTCGCCAATGGAACAGGTACTCTGACATATCAGTGGTATAGCAATGCGATCAATGCCAATACTGGAGGAACTTTAATCGGATCAGCCAACGCCTCAATTTACACCCCTCAGACTGCGAATACTAGTACGATTTATTATTACTGTATCGTAGGGGGAAATTGTGGGCCAAGTGTAACTAGCAGTCCAAGCGAGGTTACTATTACCCCCGCCACATCTATAAGCACACAACCAATAGTGACTCAAACAGTTTGTCAAAATTTTACACCAACGAATTTATCGATAGTAGCAGCTGGAACGGGAACTGTTAACTATCAGTGGTATAGTAATACGACCAATAGCAATACCGGTGGAACATTAATTAACTTAGCAACCAATCCTAACTATACACCGTCGACAAGCACTGCTGGAACTTTATATTATTATTGTATTGTAAGCTCATCATGTGGAAGTCTTACAAGTAATACCTCTACGGTTATAGTGAATCCACAAGTTACAATTACAACTCAACCATTATCTAAAACGCCAGTATGCCAAAACTCAACCTTCAATGCTAATGTCACAGCTAATAATACATCTGGCTATCAGTGGCAAAAAAATGGGGTTGATGTTTCTTCAGGCACTGGTGGAACTACAGCTAGTTATAGTCTAGCGAATATACAAGCATCAGATACAGGTGTATTTAGAGTTTTAGTAAAGGGTCTGACCAGCTGTCCTGATGTATTCTCTACAAATGATACCTTAACAGTCACCACTTTAGCTGTTATAACCACAGCTGCGAGTGCCTTCCAGATATGTGAGGATCAGTCAATCAGTATTACTGCATCTGCTGCTAATGCAGCGGGCTATCAGTGGTTGTTTAATGGCAACCCAATTAGTGCTCCGAATGGAACGGCTCAAAATTATACCAAAGGTGGTGCACTAGCTACTATGTCTGATAGTGGAATGTATAGATTGGTAGCTTTATCTGCCAATGCGGGAGCTACAGTTTGTAAAGCGGATACCTCTGTAGCTGTGCTAGGAGCCGTAGTAAGAAAGATACAGATTACAACACAACCGCTGGCTATGACGCGTGTTTGTCAGAATTCTTCTTTTAATGCATCCATAGTTGCGAATAATGTCACTTCCTATCAATGGAGAAAAAATAGTGCCAATGTTTCCATAGGAAGTGGAGGCAATTCAGCGAATTATAGTATAAGTAGCGCACAGCCTAGTGATGCTGGAATTTATACTGTGCTCATGACTGGTAATGCGCCTTGTCCAAATGTAACGAGTACCAATGACACTTTACAAGTAACTGCACTAGTAGCTTTTATAGTGCCACCAGCTGCATTTACAGTTTGTGAAGACCAGCCTATTTCCATTACGGGATCTGCTGCTAATGCAGCGGGCTATCAGTGGTTGTTTAATGGCAACCCAATTAGTGCTCCGAATGGAACGGCTCAAAATTATACCAAAGGTGGAGCACTAGCTACTATGTCTGATAGTGGTATCTATAGATTGGTGGCTTTATCTGCCAATGCCGGAGCTACTGTTTGTAAAGCAGATACTTCTGCTCCAGTATTAGGTTCAGTGAGAAGAAAGATTCAAATTACAACTCAACCGGCACCTTTGACACGTCTATGTCAAAATACACCATTTAATGCATCTGTTATAGCACAAAATGTAACTAGTTATCAATGGAGACGTAATGGTACTCCTGCAGGTTTTGGAACAGGCGGTAATACAGCGAATTATAGCATATCTTCTGCACAACCGAGTCAGGATGGTATTTATACCGTGTTTATGACTGGAATTGGACCATGTCCTAGTGTGACTTCAGCTAATGACACCTTACAAGTAACGCCATTGGCAACTATAACTACTCCTCCTGTCGGCTTCCTGGTATGTGAAGATCAGTCGATAAGTATAACAGGTAGTGCTTCGAATGCTCCGAGTTATCAGTGGTTATTTAATGGATCTCCTATAGCCGCGCCTAATGGAAATGTCCAAACATATACCAAAGGTGGAAATGTAGCAGCTATGTCTGATAGTGGCATGTATCGCCTAGTCGCTCTTTCAGGTATGGCAGGTGCTACTGCTTGTAAAGCGGACACCTCAGCAGCAGTTTTGGGTAATGTCATTCGAAAAGTTGTAATAACGACTCAACCACCAGCAAATTCTTTAGCATGCGTAGGTTTGAATTTTAATATGTCTGTATTTGCTCAAAATGTTAGTGGATATTCATGGAGACTCAATGGCAACCCTATCGGTCAAACAACAGCGACTATGTCTAGAATTCCATTCGCTATAGCAGATACAGGAACTTATACTGTAGTGATATCAGGTAATACTCCATGTCCAAGTCTGACAAGTGCCAACGCAAAAGTTACTGGAACAATGCCAGCACTTATCACGTTGGAACCTGCTGGTAAAAATCTATGTCTTGGAGATAGTCTTGAATTGTCAGTTACATCTATTAGGACTCAATTCTATCAGTGGAGAAAGAATGGAGTGAATATTGGCAGCCCTACTACAAGTAATAAGTTTAAAATTTCTTCTGTGGGCTATTCTGATTCAGCAACCTATAGTGTCATAGCCATTGCATTTAATGGGTGTATCAACGATACATCCGCCTTAGCTATCGTCAAGGTTAGAAGACCGCTTTCTATTACTACACCGCTAGCTAATTCTGATGTAAAATGTATTGGTCAGAATATTATTTACACAATAGGTGTAGCAGGTTCTGGTCCATATAACTATACTTGGACATTTAATGGTACTAATATTGGAACTAATAATGCTACTTATACCAAAAATGGAGCTTCTTTAGCAGATTCTGGTAGATATATTGTACAAATTCAAGGTGATATAGCTTGTCCTAGTGTAAGAGATACTATCGACTTAAGTATAGAAAGACAGCTTGCCATCTCACTTCCGTTAGCCAATTCGGATGTGAAATGTGAAGGTCAAAACATTAGTTATACAGTTGGCGCTTCTGGTGTTGGTCCATTTACTTATAGCTGGAGAAGGAATGGCACCTCGGTGGGCACTAACAATGCCAACTATGCTAAAAATGGAGTCTTAACCTCTGATTCTGCTAGGTATATCGTACAAATACTTGGAGGAGGAGTATGCCCTGCTATTTTTGATACGATAGATTTAGATGTCAATAAAGCTCCTGTTATAGTGACCCAACCGAGTGGAAATGCACCATTTTGTATAGGCTCAAATATTATATTATCTGCTACAGCAGCAAATCAAACCCTAATCGAATGGCATAAACAAGGTCAAGGCTTTTTAAATCAGACAGGTAATAATTATGTTTCTACTGGATCTACATCAGCGAGTGCTGGGAATTATTTTATCATAGCAAAAGCACAACCTGCTTGTACAGATGTGAGTTCGAATTTGTTTAATGTAACTATGACGAATTCTATGGTTATAGATACTCAGCCAGTAGGAGCTCAATTATTAGAAACACCGCCAGGAAGTCATACTTTATCTGTAAAACCTTCTGGAATTGGGCCATTTGCTTATCAGTGGTTTAGAAATGGAGTCATAGTGCCTCTAGCAAATGCTTCGACATATACCATAGCGAATTATGTGGAGGCTATTGACTCGGGTAGTTATCAAGTGAGAATAACAGCACCCGCTCCATGCAATAATGTGGTATTTTCTAATATTGTTAGAGTTTCGACTATAAAATGCCCTAAAACAGTAAATACCCTGCCTGCTGTATTGGATCTATGCGCAGGCAGTGCATTGAATATAAATGCTACGGCTTCTGGCACCATAGCATATCAGTGGTATAAAAACAATGTAGCTTTGACAGGAGAAACGAATGCAATACTTTCTATATCAAATACAAGTATAAATAATACTGGTGTTTATAAGTGTATGTTGTTTGCTCAGAATGCTGCGTCTTGTTCAAATGTATTTACTAGTAACGTAGTCGTGACGATAAAAGAGAAGCCACTTATTGTTACTCAACCGCAAGGTCCTAAATTATGTGAGGTGACAACCCATACGCTTAGAGTGAATGCTAGCAACGTGGAAACCTACCAGTGGTATAGAAATGGAGCAGCTATTGCTACCAATGGAGATAAAGATACATTCTTAGTAAATAGTATAAACAATAGTGGAGATACATACTATGTGGAGGTTAAAAACAATGTTTGCCCTGGTTTAGCATCTAGTGGTGTAACCATCAAGTCATTAAAGCCAAGTACGAATATCTTCTTGGCTAATAACTCTGAATTCGATCTTTTAGAGCGTTGTACAGATGAGAATGATTGGACTTATTACTCCAATAGTTTGCAAACAGAAAAACTCTTAATCGCTATTAAGAAAAATGGCAGCAATTTTATAGCACGACCTGATATCGAATTGATGAATGGTATTCGGGAAATTTCTCCAACGAATAGTGAAAATAAAGGAGCTATTCTCGGTCGCAGATTATTTAACCTCGATATTGATGGCAGTGTATTGAATCCTTATGATGTCAAAGTATATTACGATGTAGCTGAAACGGATGCTGTTTTAGCGAGATTAACTGCCATTGGATTAGCTAATCCGAGAATTGTAACAGACAAAGTAAGTTTCGCCGTCTTATTAACTACTGGTCAGCCATTTACAAGTTCATTATGGTCAAATCTAAGTATCCCATTAACAATGTCACATTCTATAATTAGCAGAAATATCGATACAGGTAAAGAGAATGGAGTAAACTATGTTATCCTAAAACAGCTTTCAAGCTCTAATCTGGGAGGTACAGCTTATGTGGATTATATTCTTAAATCTGGCTCAAGTATTAGTCAAACAACTAAAAACGGATTCGGATTTAATCTCTTTCCGGTACCTACGACTGATGGCAAGGTTACTGTAGAAGTGAGCAGCAATAATTTAAAGCCTATTACCTTTACCGTGACAGATATGACAGGGAGAGTAGTAGCAGTAATCCTAGAGAAGCATACTAGTTTAGAGAGTACACATGCCTTTGATTTTAGCCAATTAGCCAATGGCAATTATCAATTGATACTTTCCAATGATGAAGAATCTGCGATAGGTCGATTTACTATTGAAAAGTAGTATTTAGATTTTATCAGAATTATTAAAAGCGAGGTTAATTTTGCTATTAACCTCGTTTTTAGTTTACGATTTACAATTTAAAATCTTTTCCAACGTTAAACAAAGGCTTATATTTGTTATATGCAATCGAATTTTCTGATTAAGATATCATTTTTGGTTTTACCTATTGTTTTGAAAACACAAGTTCAATATTTGGTTTATTTCAAACCTAAAGATATTGAAAAAACTGCTTACGCGCTCTCTGCAGATGCCATGAAAAGAAAAATGCTATATGGCATTTCGCTTGATGACAAGGATTATGCTATAGAGCCTCACAGAAAGTCATCAATAGAAAAAATTGTTCCAGTGATAAAGTCTTCACGATGGCTAAATGCTGTATCTGTAGTATGTACAAAAGAAGAATTAGAACGAATAAAAAAGCTAGAATTTGTAGATAAAGTAGAAATTTTAACTGGTATAGAAACCAAACTAAAGTCTAGTTATCAAAAACTTGAAACAAACTATACTATTGAGCAGTATGGTGCTGCATATACTCAAATAGAGCTCCATGGAGGGCGTGCACTTCATGATGAAGGATTTGAAGGTCAGGGCATGCGCATAGGAGTCTTCGATGCAGGCTTTGATCGACTAGATAAAATTTCTTCTTTTAAACATTTGTTTACAGAAAATCGAATATTCCCAGTGAAAAATATTGTTCAAAATTCAAATGACGTATATACCTTGGATGGACATGGAACTGCTGTTATGGGTTGTATGGCTTCGTTTTTAAAAGACACTATTGTAGCAAGTGCTCCCAAGGCTAGTTATTATTTATTCATAACTGAAGATCCTAGAAGTGAAACTCGTGTAGAAGAATTGAACTGGGCTGTAGCTGCGGAAATGGCGGATAGCATGGGTTTAGATATTATTAATTCATCTTTAGGTTATCATCAATTTGATGATCCTTCTCAAAACTATACTAGAGATGATATGAATGGAAAAACTACCATAGTATCCAAGGCAGCAGCTATAGCAGTTGAAAAAGGAATAGTGGTTGTGAATTCCGCAGGTAATCATGGTAATAAAGACTGGGGTATTATAACGGCTCCAGCCGATGTTGAAGGAGTGATATCCGTAGGAGCTCTCGATATCAATACTAGTTTAGCCGATTTTAGCTCTAAGGGTTTTTACAAGTTAAATTATATAAAACCCAATATAGTGGGGGTAGGAAAGGGGACAACACTTTATTATGATATGGGAAATTATCATTTTGGAAATGGTACATCTTTTTCATCGCCTTTACTAGCTGGGCTTATCGCATGTTTTTGGCAAAAAAATAGTTTTCTGAAACCTCAAGAGCTCAGAACTCTGCTCTATTCCACTGGTTCCAATTATTTAAGTCCTAATCTTGAAATAGGTTTCGGGTTACCACAATTTCATAGACCATTCTCCTTTAATCTAATAAAACAGAAGGAAAAAAATCTATCTGTATTCCCTAATCCTTCTCAAGGTAATACGATACTGGAAATAAGCTCTAATGAGTCTATAGTGGGCGCAGAATTCGAAGTTTATTTTGCAGGAAAAGTCATTTCCAAATCAAAGGTAAACTTACTGAAAGGTGTGAACCACATTTTTATCAATACAGATAACTATGCGAAAGGGTTATACTTTTTTAAGGTAAAAATGGGTAATTTTAGCCTAGAGGAAAGATATATTAAAAACTAGATTTTACCAGTAATTATCCTTCTTACTCTCACCGATATTGAATGCCAATGAAACTCTCATTTGATTATCTAAAGGTGAACGCTGCTGCGTGATAGGCAGTAGATATGAGAAATCTAATCTCAATGTATTATATTTTAAACCTAATCCGGCAGTAACGAATTGTCTTCCTCCAGCACCTTCTGGTTCAAAGAAGAATCCTGCACGTAAAAAATATGTTTTTTGATATGAATATTCTGCTCCTGCATGATAAATAAATTCACCCAATTCACCACCAATTCCATTCGCATGATCACCAAATGATACAAGCATACCTCCTATGGATCCATGCTCTTTAAAATCGGGTATGCCATTTCTGTTCTCATCTACAAATTTAAATTTACCTTGATTGTCTCTAGTATAAGTAGGAGTAGGCACTAAAAGTTTATCCAACTGAATACTCAAGCTCACCGTATTGTGATCATCGATTTGACTCTCCATACAAGCTCCTAAGGCTAAATTGGTAGGAATAAAGTCAGGTTGACCATTAGCACTGTATTGAATTTTTGATCCAATATTGGATATATTGAGTCCCAAATTGAGTTTTGTTTCTTGGAATCTTCCTATCTCAAGTCTCTTAGTGTAGAAAGCGGCAAAATCTACCGAAAACGCATTGCCCGCTGGAATTTGAGTCGTGGCCGTCGTAGCTCCATTAGATAAATCGGATAAAATAAATCGACCACTGGCTCCAATCCCAAAATTTTCGGAAAGTCGAAAAGAATAGTGCCCTTCCGCTGCAAATTCGAAAGGCTTGGATATTCCTAAATCCCCACCTGATGCATCCTTATAATTGATTTGACCTAGTGTAAAATATCGCAAACTAATACCAGCAGCATGGTTTGGTGAAATTTTATAATATCCATTTGCATTGATGAGGTAAATATCATTGGTGATTTGTCTCAGCCATGGTGCAAAATTGACCGAAGCGCCCATGTCATTGTCTACAAAGGCAAGTTTTGCTGGATTGTGAAATCCAGCATTATTATCTGCTGATGTAGCTACACCTACTTCTGCCATACCCGCAGAGCGAGCATCCGTAGCAATACGCATAAAAGGTACCCCTGTCGTGATCACATATTCTAAACCATTGTGATTAATAGTCCCTTGAGAGTATAATTGATTTGAGAAAATAAGTAAAATAAAAAATGGAATTACGTTCCCGACAACTCTGAATAAAATCACGTTTTAGTTTTATATAATTTAAATACCAACGCAAATAAACAAAAATTATTGTAATAAAACCAATTTTTCGTATTTACTAGCTGTTTCACCTTTAGAGTCTCTTATAGTCACAGTATATATGTATACCCCCTTACCTATTTTATCGCCAAAATCATCCTGTCCATTCCAATGTATTTGATCTCTTACTCTGAAACCTTCTGTACTTATTTTCTGGTGAATTCGCTTAACTATGCGTCCCGATATTGTCATGATGTTGATAGATACATCTAGCATTTCATTGGGTCTATTGTGCTCAAATTCGAATCGTGTCTGCGTAGTGAATGGGTTGGGATAATTTAGTACATGCATCAATGCAATTTTTTCAGACGGTGCTACTATAAACTCCGTGTAGCCTTCGCCCGGATTGTTGTATACATCCCATGCCTTTACTTTTATCGTATGTCTTCCATCTTTCAGTTTGTAAAATGGATAATTGATTCGACCACTCATAAAATCCCCTTGTTCTGTTCTATAATAACTATTGAGGTTGATAGGAAGTCTTAAGTTATTGTCTAAAATACCCGTGATATCATGGCCAATTCCAGCTCCAGTAGTATTGATACCACTCGAATCAAATAATTTAACTAACAAAATAGGGTCGTTATTCGTTATGCCTCCGAATGCGAATTTTTCATCATTCATAAATAGAGTAACTTTCGGGGCATCATTGTCTGCCGCTGCATTTAAATTAGCTCCTCCTATCCAGACATTAGTATCCATGCCTGAGGCGTCACGATAAGGCTTTTGTCTTACATCTGCTGCATAATACGATATCTTGCCTCTCCCTATAGCATAGTTAATATCTTTGGGTACAATGAATTCTATAGAAAATTTACCATCTTTTACCTCGGTACTACCTCGGAAGATTCTACTCTGTTGTGTCTTAAAAGTATCATTCGCTATTTTAGGGGTCTTGATATCATTATAGTTAAGTTTATTTAATGTAGGTTTGTCTAATACTGTAATCTGACAGAATCCATTAAAATTATTCATAATAGTATTGGATAGATCGCGCACTTCACCTTGTATTTTTACCCTGCTCAGTGATTTCAAGGTATCATCTGTTCCATTAGAAATATTGGTAGTTACCACATTAAATTTAGGTAGATTGAGTTCTAAAGCTGGATCCCCAATTAAAACCACTTTCTGAGAGTTAGCATCTATATTATTAGAAATCTTGGTTGCACGAGCTATATCGCCAAGTGTTTTATTATTGGTACCAAAAAAACTAGCAAAGAAATTATTCATAAATGGACCTTGATCAGAAATTAAAACTTCTCTGCATGTAGTCAAAAGTCCTATAGCACCACCATCTTTCTGTAAGAAATACCTTTCGCCTGCAGACTTATTATTCGAATTGGGCTTATCATAGGGTGCAAATCCGCAAGTGGCTGTGGTAACGAAGGGGAGGGAATATTCGTTTTTGTAAATAGGTAGATCATTAGAGGACAATATTCTTTCTTGCGACCAGTTAAACTCACCTCCATGACCTACATAGGTCATGAGTATATTTCCAAAGGTAAAGTTATCTTTGACTAGCTTTTCTACATCTTCATATCGCTGTCCTCCTGAAAATTGTTGTTGAAAAAATGCATCGAGATACACCTTGTTTTGCAATGTCTTTATTCGATTTTGCTCTAAAAATTTACTTACTACTTCATTTTGTGTGTAAAAGTCACTATCAACTCTATCATCATAGTCATCAGCTACTAGTGTTGTTTGGTTTCGCCAGTCGCCATAGGATTTAGCATGTTTATATTTTTTTATTTTAGCTACTACATCTTTAGCTTCTTCTAGAGTGGATACGGGTAATCTTCCCACTCCATATGCCATAGTTTTATCACTATCATCTAAATTGGTATCTATTTTATAATCCAAACCATAGATATCGTCTGTAGGGAACGATACCAAGTAATCACTAGAATAAAGTGTTTCGTAGGTAGGCACAAAATCTTCACATGCATTATTTGTTTTATTCACACTTTTGTAGTCTACACATGCTTTACCAAATAGTGTAATCGTAGCTAACTTTTCAGTTGAACTTAAGCTTTTTTCTGCTATTGCGGAGATAAATCTGCGGATAGCCGATATGTCTTTATTTCCAGAGTTGTATTCATTATATATATGCTCAACATCTACTACGTGGGTTATTATACCTCGTTCTTCCTTATGAAATTCAGCTAATTCCTTTGCTTGGTTTAACCAAGTTTTATGGGTGATAATAAGATTTTGAGCTGCACCGAGACTCATCAAATCTTGATTGGCAATCTTTCCTATTGCTGAAGGTTTGTAAGCATTGTTGTCTTCAAATACTACAAACTCATTTACCGAAGAGGTATTTTCAAATATAAGATTTTTAGTTGTAAGATTTTTGAAAGAACCTATAGTCGTCACATCCCATAATTTAGCGTTTTGCGCTCCGCTTAAATTAAATTGAATATTGTTTCTTGTTCCTACTTCTTCTTTAAATCGAAAATTGAATTGTACTCCACTATAAACCAAAGGTGCTTTGCCATTGACAGTTATAAAATCTAAATATAGATTTTCATTCATAGATCCATTAATTGAAAAGCTAATAGTAGAATTGCTACCAGGGCATGGTATTTGTAAAGTATCAACTTGATATTTATCTGAAGGACTAAGCGATTGAGATTTCACAAAACCATTATTCACTGCAATAGTAAGGGATGCACCGCTTAGTTTTGTCAGGTAACTGTAGGTTATAATTATTTTTTCACCCCCACTACATTGTGATATTGGAAGGTTCAAGGTGGTTGTTCGCACAATATTATTCAATGCTTTATGATACCAGATTCTTCCTGAAAGATTAGGGTTGAATGAATCTTTATCAAGTATTCCAAATAAATCAAAATTATTGAAGGTTCGTATTGGATTAGAGCCTGAATTAAGGGTGCCTAGTTTTTTTGAACTACCCTCAGTAGTAGTGAGAAAAAAGGATTGCACATCGGTATAATAAGCAGAGGTATGCTCAAACCAGCCTTTAGTTAGATTTAATTTTTTCCCAAGTGGGCCATCTCCATAGAATAAAATGTAATCTTCTTTTTCGATGACGCCATTTGAATTTAAATCAACAATTTCTATATTATTTTCCTTTAAAGACGCAGAGTTATTTGTAAAATACTCTGCTGAAACACCACCACCATAGCCAAAAATACCAATAGTAGTCGTATTCAATTCTTGTGGATTTATTTTTAAATCATTGACCAGAAAATTATAATCTAATTTATACACGCCGGACTTATCAATACTGAATTTGTACCAATTTCCTTTGCTTAAAACAGAAGCTCCCTGCAACTTAAAAGTTGAAAGTAGAATAAATATAAATACTAAAACTGGGCTTCTTTGCGTTAAGAAAGCAATATAATATTTCATAATTGGATTTCAAATATAGACAGAATAACTTATCTTATTAATTTTGTATGTTTGAAAAATAGGTTTATCAAAATTTACAACGTTTCGGTGATTAAAAAATTGTTTGGCTTCGTATTTAGTTTTCTTCTTTGGGAAATGGCTAGTTCACAAGACATTCATTTTACCCAGCTTGCTCAAACACAGTTTTTTTCGAATCCATCATTTGCAGGTATACAATTTGGTCCCAGGATATTGGCTCATTACAGAAACGAGTACCCTAATATCGGTAGCGATATTAATTCTGGCTTCAATACCTATTTTGTTTCATATGACCAATACATTAAAGAGTACAATAGTGGATTAGGAGCTCAGGTGATTGTTGATAAATTTGGTGATAATATTTTTTCCAGATATTATGTTAATATTAACTATGCCTATCAAGCAAAATTTAATGAATATCATGCTTTAAGATTTGGATTATCTGCTAATTTGATTCATCAACAAATAGATAGGTCTAGATTAGTCTTTTATGATCAAATTGACCCTATAAATGGCTTTAGCCAATTGGCTCCTACCTCTGAGGATATTTCAAACTCTTTGTCTCATACTGGGTTTAATTTTCATGCGGGACTAGTTTATTTTACAAATTATTTTTATGCAGGTTTAAGTGCTCGAAATATGCTACCGAAAACCAATCTGGGAAGTAATACAACAAAGCAATTTGGGGATTTGGTTTTATCCAGTCAAATTGGTGGGGTATACTGGTTTAATCAGGATAAACGTATTGGTTTGTTTCCATATTTTTTATTTGACAGACAATACGGATATAACAAATTTGTTGGCAATGTTCTATACCAATATGAAACTATTAATCTAGGTTTAGGATTGCGTCACAATGCAAATGAGATAGAGTCCATTTTATTTTTAGCTGGATTTAATTTTAATAAGGTCAGAATTAGCTATTCTTATGATCTCAATTTGAATGGAATTGCATCGTATTCTGGTGGTTCTCATGAGATTGGAATACGAATTCTCCTTAAAGGGGAAGACAACTCGCTCTATCCGAATGAGTACAAAAATATCCTTTTTTGCCCAGATTTTATGAGAAATTAAAAAAAATACACAATAAAACTTAAAAATTGCGTTATCTTAGCGAACTGAATTTAATTTAAAAAATTATCAACATGAAAAAACTTATTGTTTATCTTGTCATAGGCAGTTTCCTTTTAGGAGCGGTTTCATCTTGTAAAAAAGGTAGCTCTAAGGCTGGTAAGTCTGAAACTACTGGCTGGAACTACAATGATACCAAGAATGGAGGCTTTGAGAAGCTCAATTATGCAGGACAGGCTACGGCGCCAGGCTTAGTGCTTGTGCCAGGTGGTACTTATTTGATGGGGCAAAAAGACGAAGATGTTATGAGAGATTGGAATAATGTAGCTCGCAGGGTTACTGTGCCTTCTTTTTACATGGATGAGGCTGAGATTTCAAATATTCAATATCGTGAATATACCTATTGGTTAAGCAGAGTGTTTGGTGAGTCTTTTCCTCAGGTAGTGCAGCGCGCTATACCTGACACATTGGTATGGAGAGATGAACTAGCCTATAATGAGCCATACGTAGAATATTATTTCAGACATCCTTCGTTTGATAATTATCCTGTGGTTGGGGTTTCTTGGTTACAAGCTAATGACTTCGCAAAATGGAGAAGCGACCGAGTGAACGAGCAAATATTAGCGACCAAGGGTATCATTAAAATGGAGCCTACGTCAGATGTAGATGATAATAATTTCAATACGCAAGCTTATCTCGCTGGTCAATATGAGCCTACAGCAGGTAAAAAACAAGTTAAAGACGTGGCTCAAGGTGGTAAGGCTACTCGACCTGTCAGATTTGAAGATGGTATTCTTCAACCAGATTATAGATTGCCTACAGAAGCAGAGTGGGAATATGCAGCGTACTCCTTAGTCGGAAATCAACCATATAAAGATGAAGAAAGAATAACAGAGCAAAAGATATATCCATGGAATGGACATAGTTTGAGATATCCGAAAACAGGTAAATTACAAGGTGATTTCTTAGCGAACTTTAAGAGAGGAAGAGGTGATTTCATGGGCTTAGCTCCTAATTTGAACGACAATGCATGCCCAACTTCACCTATTAAGGCTAATTATCCTAATGACTTTGGATTATTTAATATGGCAGGAAATGTTAATGAATGGTGTATGGATGTTTACAGACCAATGACTATGACTGATGCTGTTGACTTTAATTCTTTCCGTGGTAATATCTTCAAAACTAAATTGAGAGGTGAAGATGGCGAATTAGCGGAGAAAGATTCTTTAGGTAGACTGCAGTACAGAGATGTGAAAGAAGAAGAGGCCGCAGCTAGAAGAAACTATAGAAAAGCTGATGTGAGAAATTATAGCGATCAGGATAAAGAGTCCAATGTTATATATGGTTATGGAAGGTCTTCACTTATCAATGACCAATCAAGAGTATATAAGGGTGGATCATGGAAGGACCGTGTATATTGGTTATCACCAGGCACTAGAAGATTTTATCAGGAGTATGAGGCTTCTGACGATATCGGATTCAGATGTGCTATGGATAGAATGGGTAGCCCATTAGGCAATAAGTTCCCTGCAGGAAACGTCTTTAAAAAGAAGAAATAAAAATAATGATTTAATTAAAGAAGCTCTCGCACTCCAGCGGGGGCTTTTTTTGTAATAGTAGATGAATGAATATTGAAAAACTCTACATCAAATTTTTAGCACAAGGGCAAAAAATAACAACTGATACCCGAAAAATAGAACAAGGTCAGATTTTTTTTGCCTTAAAAGGATCTAACTTTAATGGTAACAATTATGCCCTAGATGCAATAAAGCAAGGTGCAAGATATGCTATCGTGGATGATGTCTCGCTAGGAAATGAACCAGGAATAATCTTAGTCGATGATGTATTGAAAACATTGCAAGAATTAGCCCTTTACCATAGGACAAAACTAAACATCCCTATAATTGCTATCACAGGAAGTAACGGAAAAACAACCTCAAAAGAATTAATTAGAGAGGCACTTTCTGCTAGGTATAAAGTAGCTTGTACAAAAGGCAATTTGAATAATCATATAGGAATTCCTTTGACTTTATTAGACATCAAAGCCTATGAAGATATTTCTATTGTAGAAATGGGAGCCAATCACCAAGGTGAAATAGCAGACTACTGCACATATACCGAACCAAATTTTGGCGTTATAACCAATATTGGTAAAGCTCATTTGGAAGGATTTGGAGGGTTGGAGGGTGTACTGAAAGGTAAAACGGAATTATATAAATATCTCACTCAAAACCCAAATAGCAAGATATTCATCAATGCGGATGATCCATTATTAATGAAACAGACTATGGGTTTAAATTACATCGCCTATGGTACCTCTGAAGATTTGCCCATCTATGGAAGACTAGTTCATTCAGACTCGGAATTCTTAGTGATACAAATTTTCGAGGGCGATAGTAATAGTATTATAAGAACGCAACTCACAGGAGAATACAACCTTTATAATGTGCTTTTAGCCTATACTATCGGAAGATATTTTGAAGTTGATTCCAAGAAAATTATTCAAGCATTTGAGAATTATCAGCCATCAAATAGTCGATCACAGGTTTTAAAAAAAGAACAACTGACCATTATTCTTGATGCATATAATGCTAATCCAAGTAGTATGGAGGTGGCACTTCATAATTTAGCTAAATTTTCTGGTAAAAAAACAGCTATTCTTGGGGCTATGAAGGAATTAGGTGAGTTCACAGCAGTTGAACATAAAAAAATAGTAGACCTTGCACTTTCTTTAAATTTAGATACTATCGTAGTCGTAGGTTCTGAGTTTGCTGATATTATCTCTGATGAGAGAATTTTTTATTTTGAAAATACTGATAATGCCAAGAAATGGTTTCAGAATCAAAAATTCAGTAAGCAGACAATATTAATAAAAGGATCAAGAGGCATGGCCTTGGAAAAATTGTTAGATTGAAACGAGATTGGACAGATAAGGAATTGATAAATGCTTGCCTAAAGCAGAATCCTATAGCACAAAAAAAGCTATATGATTCATATTCATCAAGGTTATATGCGATTTGCCTTCGTTATAGCAAGAATGAAGAAGAGGCTCAAGATATTCTTCAAGATAGCTTTATTAAAATATTCACCAAACTGGATACTTATCAGTATACAGGATCCTTTGAGGGGTGGTTAAAAAGGATAGTTACCAATACATCTATTGAGTATTTTCGAAGAAAAATAGATTTGGAAAAAGTAGAGGATGTAAGTTTCAATCCATATTTATCTGTAGATTCTGACAAGAGCCTAGAGGTAGAGGAGTTATTAAAAATGATACAAGAGCTGCCTGAAGGTTATCGAATTATATTTAACCTCTATGCAATTGATGGTTTTACTCATAGTGAAATAGCTAAAAAATTGAATATATCAGAAGGAACATCTAAGTCTCAATTATCAAGAGCTAGAGCTCATTTACAAAAAAAGTTTAAAGAGAAATTTGAATTGCCTAGAAAATCGGTACAACCATTAGAAAGTTTCTTTCGTCTACTAAAATAGAAGTTATGTGGAAAGATAACGATTTTAGAGAATTATTTCAGAATTACAGAGTTGATCCACCTAAGAAGGTCTGGAGCAATGTGACTGCCGTTCTAGAGAAGAATAGGAATCAGAGAGTAGTACTTCCTTATTTTTCTAATTATCAAAGATTTACCTTAGTTGCAGCTTCTTTGTCTGCTATGATCCTTTGTGGTTTTATGCTTCGATTCATGGAAGAATCTCCTTCTAGAATAGGGATTGCTGAACCTAATTTTGTTGCGGAACAGAATACTATTAGCTTAAATGAGCTAGAGATAGTTAATAGTAAAACTATTCCTACTTTGTCATCTCTCCCAACTCTTCCCTCTAGCTCTATTACCTTAACTAAGAAGATTCGAAAACCATCTATCATCTTACCTGAGGAATATAAGCCATTTGAAAAGGATATATTGGCGCTGGCAGAGTTAGATAAACAAATAGCAGAGTTAGGGAAAGAAATAGATAAATTGAATAACATAGAACCACTCCAATATGAATGGAATACTCCAACCATAGCTCAGGTGCAGTCTAAAACCGAATCCAAGGCTAATCAAAATTGGAAGGTTTATCAGAGTCAATTAAAAGATGAGATAATACCTGTGCCAACTGAAAATAAGCTAGTAGAAGCTTCGGTTACAAGACCTAAATTTATAGAGAGATTTTATTTAACTCCATATATGGGGGCTAACTATACACAGGTATTTTATCAAGATAAACCCACAAATAATTATTTTTCAGATAAAGCACAATTTAGTGGTCAAATCGGTTACAATTCAGGAGTACAATTTGGTTTTCAATTAAATAAAAAGTGGAGCTTAGAATCAGGAATTGGGTTAGGGCAGTATATTCTTGGTTTCAAAGAAGACTACGGTACCTATTTTCGTGATGGACATATGTATATAGATCAACTGGACATACCTCTATTAATGAGGTACACTATAGGTTTAAATAATAAAAAGCTTCCATTAACTTTAGCACTAAAAGGTGGGTTAATTTATAGCAATGTGATTTTTTATCAGATTAACTATACAGACAAATTTAATCGAATTATTTCGATAGGTAGTCCAAATGAACAATCTTTCAAATTTGACGTAGATAAGAGACAATATAATAGCATGCAGTTTGGTTATGCAGCTGGTTTTGATTTAGATGCATTCGTGTCAAATAAAATTTCTTTAAATCTCTCCATGTTAAATGCACTAGTCTCCCAAATAAATAATTTTCCATTTTTCGGCGCTGAGCGACAAAGACCTATTCAATTTTCCACTAGTTTTTCTTTTGGGACCAAGATTCGGTTTTAATCTAAGTTTTTTTTATAAACTTATTTGGTCTGGCTTAGATTTGTAGCTTTAATCGTTTGATTTTTGACTACTGCCATATTAGCTCTTATTAAATATGACTTTCAGCGTGAATTTAGGCAGCGCTTATCCTTCCTTAGTATTGTGCTTTATGTATTCGCTATTACATACTTACTTTATTTCCTGCTCAATACTCAGGGTGCCTTGGTTAAGATGGAGGTTAAATACTGGAATGTTATTTTCTGGGTAATTGTTTTATTTACCTCTATCAATGAACTCATAGCCCAATTTAGTAAAGAATCGGAAGGGCTTTACCTTTATTACTATACGACTATTCATCCGGTTCATTTTATTTTAGCGCGATTATTTTTTCATACACTTTATGCCCTTATCACAGCGGCTCTGACTTATTTTATTTTTACACTGTGGTTTGGAAGTCCTGTAGAAAATTATGGTTTGATTCTGCTTTCAATAGCATTAGGCAGTAGCTCATTTGCCATATTATTTACTTTAACTACTGCTTTATCCAAAGGACTAAAAAATAATGCTGTATTGACCTCTATACTTGGTTTTCCGTTATGTATTCCTTTGATAACATTGGTTTCAAGATTGTCTAAAGAAGCTTTTTTTAGCACTACAAGTGATAATTTTTGGATAAATCTGACTATTTTAATAGGTTTTAATCTCATTATGGTGGTTTTGTCTGTAATTTTGTATCCTTATATTTGGCGTGAATGATTTTTTTAAAACAACCTATTTTACGTTTTTTCTGCGTTTTTTTAATTGGCTATAGCTTATTAGGAGGTCTTTTGTTGCCCCTCTCTCCCAATATTGAGAAGTTAGACTATAGATCAAAAGATAGTAATCTTTTTGTAGATATTTTTGTTCCGAAATTAAATGAAGATATCAGTCTATTTTATCTTAAAAAATCAGTACTTGGCGATACTAGTAAACTTATAATAAAGCCAACAACTATAGTAAAGAAAGATTGTGGTTATCAATTAGCCTTTCCTCACCCAAATATGTTCAAAGAATTTCAAAAGGGAGATGTGCTAGACTTGGTTTGTCATACTCAGACATGGGGAGGGTTGCGTTATTTTTCCGCCTTCTATATAGATACGATTATTGGTAGTCAAAATTTGCCGCTAACGGAAGCTATTCAAATTCCAGAAAAGAAGTTTCACTGGAGTTTTCCTAATAGGACCATTTTAAAGGAATCTATAAGAAATCTATTCTACCATGTACCTATGTGGTTTACTATGATGGCATTGTTGATTTATAGTTTAATACATTCTATTATCTTTTTATCTTCTGGAAAAATAGTTCATGATAAAAAAGCCTCTATCAGTGCAGGTGTGGCTAGTATTTTTGGCGTCTTGGGTATTTTGACAGGTATGATCTGGGCTAGATATACCTGGGGAGCTTTCTGGACCAATGACCCAAAATTAAACGGTGCAGCAATTGGTATGCTAGCATATTTGGCTTATTTTATATTGCGTGGTAGTTTAGAAGATGAGATCAAGCGGGCTAAATTAGCAGCAGTCTATAATATTTTCTCGTTCACGATTTATATGGTATTTATCTGGATACTTCCTCGCATCAATGATTCCCTACATCCAGGAAATGGAGGGAACCCCGGTTTTAATGTCTATGAGCAAGATAATGTCATGCGTCTCTTTTTCTATCCTGCTGTTTTAGGATGGATTTTTTTGGGTTTTTGGTTGACTGAGATATATGTAAAGTTAAAGGAAAGATAACCTTTTATCCCAATCTTATTCCCCTTTTTACGTTTAATAGTTAAATTTTCATCAAATTTGTGATTAACAATATCGTATTCAATAACTGAAATTGCAGCTTTTATTTTTCGATACTTCCATTTCAATACCTAAGAAACGCTTACTTCTTTTGGCGGTTGTCGTATTTTTTTCAATTGTCGTAAAGTCTCAACAGCGTTATGATCTCAGTAGTTTGCGTCAAAAAACTATCTTACTTCGTGATTCTGCTTTTATTGATGACCAACCTATTATTCCAGGAAGCATATATATTACCTATCAAGGGCAGAAGGTCGATATATCTTTCTTTGAGCTAAATTCACGTTCCAATATAATTATATCTTCTAAGTATTTTTCAGATTCCATTTTAATTACTTATAGAGTTTTACCTCTTCGATTGACAAGTCTGAGGTTACTAGGAAGTAAAAAACATAGCGGATTGAATGGAAATTCCGTTTTATATAGAGAAGATGTCAACTATACGGGCGAAGTAGAATCTTCAAATGAATTAGAATATAGTGGCTCTTTTGTTCGAGGGATTACTGTAGGTAGCCGCCAGGATGCAGCATTAAACTCTGGCTTTAACTTGAATATCAATGGAAAGCTATCGAATGGATTAGAAATAAATGCTACTATGACGGACGCAAACATTCCTATTCAACCAGAAGGTAACTCTGCTTCTATACAGGAATTTGATCGCATTTTTATTCAGTTAAAAAAAGATAGCCATAAAATAATTCTTGGCGATTTCGATATATCCAACGAATCTTATTATCGAATGATGAGATTTGATAGAAAACTTCAGGGAATACGCTACCAGACAAGTTTTCCAATAGGCGCAAAATCAACTTTGCAATTAGGGGCTAGTGCCGCACTCACGAGAGGTACTTTTAGTAGAAATGTTTTTCAGGCAGAAGAGAATAACCAAGGTCCTTACAAGCTTATAGGAAATAATGGTGAAACCTTTATCATTATCATAGCAGGAACAGAGAAAGTGTTTATAAATGGACAACTTATGAAACGGGGTGTCGAGCATGATTATGTGATAAATTATAACGTCGGTGAAGTAGTATTCACACCTAATCGATTAATCACAAAAGACCTGAGAATCGTCATAGAATTTCAATATTCTGACAGGAGTTTCTTTAGATATTCCCTTGAAGCGAATGCCAGATTAGTGCACCCAAAATATGAGATCTACTCACAGATGTTTACTGAAAATGACGATAAAAATAAATCTTTGATTTTTGGGGAATCAAGGTCGAAAGAGATGGCACAGCGACTGAGTAGTATTGGCAATAAATTAGACTCCGCCTTTATAAATGCTGAAACAGAGATTGTTTGGGACCCTAGTCGTGTCTCTTATCTGAAATCGGATACTACTGCTATGGGAATAACTTATACTATTTATAAATGGGCAGAAACCAAGCAAGAAAATGTTTATCAGGTCTTGTTTACTCAGGTGGGCTTAAATCGTGGGAATTATATTCTAAAATCAACGGCAGCGAATGGTTCCGTCTATCAATGGGTAGCTCCTATCAATGGCGTTCTACAGGGAAATTATGAACCATCATTAAGGATTACCACTCCGAAAACGCACCTACAGTGGACATCTGGGGGAGTTTATAAATGGAATAATCAACAAATAACTCGTGCAGAAATTTCCTATACAAGTAATGATCTCAATACCTTTAGTGAAATTCAAGATAATGAAAATAAAGGCATTGGTATGCTGATTAATCATAAGGCAACGTATGTAATTGATAGTCATAAAAGTTTAAATCTAGAAGTAGAACAAGAATATACTAGCACACATTTTAGCCCCTTAACACGTTATCGCAATAATGAATTTCAACGCGATTGGGGCTTGAATCTACCTATTCGAAATGAGGTAGAACAATCTCTTACTACTTTGTCTATAGGTTATTCCAGCCGCACTGTTAAATCGAGATTAGGAGGAAATTTATTTTATATACCAAATTCATTGAATGGTCTGCAATCTTTTGCAGATCTGCAGTGGAGTCCTGGTAATTGGCTATTTTACACGAATCAAAACTTAGTTAGCTCCGGACGTTCGGATACTTCTACTATATTTTATAGACCCAAAGCTGGTATACGCTATTTTCTACTTCCACAGAGGTCAAGTATTGAAGTTGGATTTTTTCATGAAATCAATCGAACTAAAATTGGAGAAAATACCTTACAAAGAAATGGTTTTCTCTGGCAAAATTATTTTTTAAACTGGAATAATAAATTTAATCAAGCCAATAGTTTAAATTTCAATTACATCTATCGAACGGAGCAAATAAATGATAGCCTTCAATTCCTACCACCTAATATTCGAGCGCATACTTTTTCCCTCGATGGTCAGCATGAATTTTCCAATTCACAAACATTAAAATATATTTTGAAATATCGCAATTTTTCAAGTATTGTTCAAACGCAGGAAATTCAACATAATTATATGGGCAGAATAGACTATAACAGTCATTATGCAAATGGTTTTGTGCGCCTCAACACGACTTATGAAGTTAAGGCGGGTCGGGAGCAGCGCATACAACTTACCTATGTGAAAGCCCCCAATGGCTTCGGGAATTACGCTTGGCGAGATTTAAATAATAATGGAGTATTCGAATTAAATGAAGCTTATGTATCACCAATAGTCACAGAAAATAATTTTATGAGATTCTTCGTAGCCCTTCCTGATTTTATTCCTGCGAATGAAGTGAACTATTCTCAGCAAATTACACTAACTCCTAAAGCCAAATGGCACAACCAAAAAGATTGGCGAAAATGGGCGGCTAAGTTATCTTATCATCTTAGATTTGACGTGAATAAAAAAGTAAGAACATCTGATGAAACTGGTTTTTTGGATTATGCGAATCCATTAGCAGGATTTAAAGATAGCCTATTAATTTTTTCGCGAAGCCATATGTTTCAGCAAATTTCATTTCAAAAGAATGAAGGCAAAATAGGGCTCGATTTAGAGTGGTTGTATAATAATAGTAGCAACCTGTTGAGTAATGGAATAGAAGGTTTTTCTCTTCAGAATTATGCATTGAGAAGCCGAGTTGAATTAGCTTATTTTCTCACCTATTTCGGAAAATTATCCAATGGTATTCGAAGAAACACTTCCGAATTTTTTTTAGAAAGAAATTTTCAAATTATAGAAAATGGAATAGAAAATACATTCTCGTTTTATTTGCATCGCAATGTCAAACTTAATTTGAATGCGAACTATGGTTTTAAGAGTACGGGTATTCAATACAGCATATTGCATCAGGGAGATATTGAGTTTAAGCTCGCTCGTAAAAATGATGGAATTATTGAAACGAGATTTACCTTGCTCAATCAGAGTTATGAAGCTCAAATTCTAAATCCGCAAATTGAACTCTCTATGCTGAATGGCATCCCGCGAGGACTCAATTATATCTGGAACTTGACAGTAGGTCAGAAACTAACCAAGTATCTTCAGCTCAATCTTATCTACAACGGTCGCAAAAATGAAAACTCACCGCAGCTCATTCATAGCGGGAATGTCGAGGCTAGGGCGATATTTTAGGGTTGAAAGTGTAAAGTAAAAAGTTGAAAGTGGTGATTCAAGAAATCATGGTTGAGACTTCGCCAACTATTAATTTGTTGGTAGACTAAATTCTGCGCCACCCCATTCCACGAGTGTGAATCCTTTTCTTGGAATTGAAGTAAATGTTTGGTTTTTGATTGGATATGGTTTATCAATTTTCATAAAATCCATAAAAACCCTGATTTCAACATCTGGTTTCGGAACTACCATATTTTTGGATATGGTTTCATATTCTTTTCCTGTTCGAAAATGAATGAAATTCCATTCATTTTTTATTAGACAAGGAGTCCAGAATACTATAAATTCATTAGCTTCATATTCGTTTAATCCATATTTGATTAGCACATTTTGTAGAAAGGAAACCGTCGAATCTCTATGTATTACGAAGCCGCTTTCATAAATGGATGGGTTAGTTGGATATTTTATTTCTCCATCCCAAAATAGATACTAGTAAGTTTTATTGTCCTTTTTATTAATGAGTTTTCCATTTGGAGAAGCATTGACGACCCAGCCATTTTCATATGCTGGGTAGGTAAAATTAAACTTGCCTTCAAATTCTATTTTTAAATTGACCTCAGTTTCTTTTTCTGGATATAAATATATTACTGGTTTTTTTATTACTATATCTCGTTTATTTTTTTTACTTGTGTCATCTATCATTACTATGAACAATGAATCTTGATTTTTAACAACAACTTTTGTTATTGGTTTGCCAACTGAACTTATTCTTAGTACATTATTCAAATTGGTTTTTTTTAATTCAAAAAATCCAGAAGAGTTACACTTGGTGCCTGATTTAGCTATCGAGTCCCAAACTATGGCAAATGGTATTGGATTTCCATTAGCGTCGCTAACTTTTCCGACTAAAGTGAATTGGGCTCTTATTGGGTTTAGAAATAGTTGATTTATGAAGATTATTAAAAACAACTTATTTAATTTAGGAGCTATATTCATATAATTTTTTTTAAATCAAAAACTTACTGTCAAACTTTGAATCAACAAATTCCACAGACTCCACAGCAAAGTCAAATCCTTTCTGTAAGGCATAAGACCCAAACTCTCCGTATTTATTGAGAGCGATGAAACCTATTTGTAAATTTTCTAGTTTTTCTTCGCCAAGATTCGTGTCCCCACGAACCCTCCTAAACTATGCCACATTTTTTTCTTTACTAACTTGTTGTATTTTTCTCAACTCAACTGACTTTTCTGTAAGCTCATTCTCTATATCATAGTCGTCTTGTATGCCTAACCAAAATTTTGCGGAGTTTCCAAAGTATGCACTCAATCGAAGTGCGGTATCCGCTGTAATACGCCTATTCCCTTTGACAATTTCAGAGACTCTAGTTTGTGGTATGGATAAATCTTTGGATAATCTATACTGCGAAATTTCCATAGGAATTAAAAATTCTTTTAATAATATCTCGCCTGGACTTATGTTTCGTAACTTTTTCATATTCAATTTATTTTAATGGTAATCTATAATTTCAACTTCACTTGCATTTCCATTCGTCCATTTAAAGATAATTCTCCATTGATTGTTTATCCTTATACTATAATAATCTTTCCAACTGCCTTTTAGCTTTTCTAGCTTGTTCGCTGGAGGAATTTTTAAATCATTTATATCTATTGAGTTGTTTATCATTCTTAATTTTCTTCTAGCGATTTCTTGAATTTCTATTGGTAGTTTCTTTGATACTAAACCATTCCAGATTTTTTCAGTCTCCTTATTTCCAAATGAAATTATCATATCTTGTACGTTACTAACGCCAAAGATAAGTATTTAGTTTCTTATGATATTTATTTTTTTTCTCTCTTTTGTCAAAGTTCGTGTCATCACGAACTATATAAATTTCATTTCAATTAAAATTATTTAAATCAAAAACTTACTATCAAACTTCGTATTATCTAATTCCTCCGACTTCACAGCAAAGTCAAATCCTTTCTGTAAGGCATAAGCTCCAAACTCTCCATGTTTATTGAGTGCGATGAAACCTATTTGTAAGTCCTCTAGTTTTCTTGGAGTACGTTTAAGGATTCGTTCAACAGCTTTTTTACAGGCAAGTTCTGGACTCAAGCCTTGGCGCATAAATTCTACTACTAAGTGACTGCCGCAGATACGTATCACTTCCTCTCCATGACCTGTTGCGGTAGCAGCTCCTACTTCATTATCTACATATAGACCAGCACCTATTATAGGAGAATCACCTAGTCGTCCACGCATTTTAAATCCCATACCACTGGTGGTGCATGCACCACTCAAGTTCCCATAACCATCCATAGCTATCATCCCTATGGTGTCGTGATTGAACTCATCGGCTTTCATAGTTTTACGTTTCTCTTGTTCTCTATCTGGCTTGGTGATAAACTCCACTTTCTTGTTTTCTATATTTTTATGGTCAAACGCATTTCGTTTTTCCCAATCCTCAAAAGCCTTAGCAGCATGGTCACTCAGTTTACCATCTTCTAACGAAAAACCTTGAGACAAGGCAAATTCTTGAGCCCCTACTCCTACCAACATCACATGAGGAGATTTTTCCATCACAGCGCGCGCCACGGAAATAGGATGTTTGATTCTCTCTAAGGCACCTACTGCGCCAATTTCAAATTTTTCATTCATGATACAAGCATCTAGTGTCACGATACCTGTCCTATCAGGATTGCCTCCCAGACCTACGCAGCAGTTGTTCATGTCATTTTCTGCATTCATTACACCTTTTTCGACAGCATCGAGTGCGTTTCCATTTTTCGAAAGAATTGACCAAGCATCGATATTAGCTTCTCGCTGATTGTACCAAGTGCTCAATACTATAGGCTTACTGGTCGTTTTTAAATTACTAGCCCAGCCCGTTTTGAAAAATGAAAATGTCATACCTGATAAAGATAACGTTTTGACTAATTGACGTCGATTCATAAAGAAAGTTTCTAATTCAAATTTAAAGTAATTAGTTTGAAATTGTTCTTTTTTTGTCACTCCTGCGAAGCAAATATGAATTCCAACAAAATCATCAAATTTATGAATAAAGACAAATATTTTTCAGTATAATTTTCTTTGTGACTTAGTGCCTTTGTGGCTAAATAAATTATTATGGTTAAATATTTTCAATTAAGAATTATTTTTACTTTCTAATTTATTCTTATGATAAAATCATTTTATTCAGCCCTCCTTCTTATATTACTTGTTTCGCTATCCTCTTGTCAGCAATCTAAGAAAGGAAATTCGGAATTCGAATCCTTCAAACTGCGCATGGTCGATGATATGTGGAAGCAATATCCCAATTGGGCAAAGGGTGTGGGTTATCACAAATATGATAGTGTGTTACCAATTCCAGATGAGGCTAATAGAAAATCAGATTTAGCTTTTGCAGCGCGCTACTTAGATTCATTAAAGGATTTTATTTATGATTCTTTGTCTCCTATGAATAAAACAGATTATTTACTGATAAAAAATATGCTAGAAGGCACGGATTATGCTATCAATGAATATAAATCCTATACTTGGGACGCCTCTCAATACAATTTTGGAGGAACTCTTTTTGAAATTACACAAAACAAAGAAGACTCCAATGCGATCATTGGCAATTTAGATAAATTTTTAGCTAAAACTCCAGCTTATTTCGAGGCAGCGAAAAGAAATTTAACAGAACCGACCTTAGAACATACCTCGTTGGCTATTCAGCAGCTGACAGGTACGATAGATATGCTTCAGTATGGAGAAATTCGTGAATTTTATAACCGAAAAAATGCAGATACTACCTTTTTAGGAATAGCCTCAAAAGCGATACAAGGTTTTATCTCCCATTTGGAAAATCTAAAGTCTGAAATGGAGTCTGGTAAACGCAAAGCTAAAAGTTTTCGATTAGGTAAAAAATTGTATGAAAAAAAGTTCAATTTGGACATAGCTTCTTCTTTCTCATCCGATGAAATGTTTCAAATAGCTAGTCAGAGAAAAGAGTCCTTGCAGACGGAAATGTTTGCTATCGCCACCCGTTTATGGGATAAGTATTTACCTAATACCCCATTAGAAGCAGATTCATTAAAACGCATCAAGATGGTAATCGACAAGGTCGCACTCCAGCATGTAAAGCGGGAAGATTTTCAAAGGGAAATAGAGCGTCAAATCCCTATCTTAAATCAATTTATAGTAGAGAAAGATTTAGTAACTATGGATGCCTCTAAGCCATTGGTCGTGCGTAAAGAACCAGCTTGGATGGCGGGTGTAGCAGGTGCTAGTATATCGAGCCCTGGTCCTTATGCTAAAAACGCAAATACCTATTATAATGTAGGCAGTTTAGCATTTTATTCACCGGAAGCAGCAGAAAGTTTCTTAAGAGAATACAATCAGTTCACCCTTCAAATTTTAAATATTCACGAAGCTATTCCAGGTCATTATGTACAACTAATTCATGCGAATAAATCACCGTCGATTATTCAAAATCTTTTGCAGAATGGGGCATTCATAGAAGGTTGGGCGCTCTATGCCGAACGCCTAATGATGGAAGAAGGATGGGATAAAAATACAAGTATCAATCAAACCGAAATGTCCGATGAAATGTGGTTGATGTATTATAAGTTTCACTTGCGCGGGGTCTGCAATACTATTTTGGATATTAGTATTCATACTAAGGAAATGACCGAAGAGCAAGCTATGCATCTGATGCAAGTGGAGGCTTTTCAAGAAAAATCTGAGGCAGAAGGTAAGTGGAGACGAGCCAAGCTGACTCAGGTACAGCTATGTTCTTACTTTACAGGCTTCAATGAAATATATACTTTCCGAGAAGAAGTTAAAAAACAAATGGGCGCTCAATTCAATCTTAAAGCGTTTAATGATAGATTACTCAGCTTCGGAGCACCCCCTATGAAATATGTCAAGGAGATGTTTGGGAGATTGTAATCTGATTTGAGGAATATTTATGTTCGTCTTTTTTAGAATGTAATCCAAAAAAGAGTCAACTATTTCGGAATATAATCCAAAAAGTCGGATTATATGATATTAACTATTGGTATTCAATTAAATATGTAACTTTATTTTTCCTCCAAGATATTTATCTCTTACTTTTTTGGAATGTAATCTAAAAAAGTATCAACTATTTCGGAATATAATCCAAAAAGTTGGATAAAATGATATTGAATATTGATATTCATTTATTTATATAGCTTTATTTTCCCTCCAAGGTTTTGGTTTTCGTTCTTTTTTCGATTGTAATCCAAAAAAGAGTCAACTATTTCGGAATACAATCGAAAAAGTATGTATTTTTACATATTGAAATTTAGTTATGGTTGAAAGAAATGCCGTCAAACAATTAAATGATAGTTTGTATAAACGAAAAGTCATTATGCTTTTAGGTGCTCGGCAAACAGGTAAAACGACTTTGTTGAAAGACCTAGTGAGCAAAACAAAAAATAGCTTATGGCTCAATGGAGATGAATATGATATCCACGAGCGATTTAAAAAACCTAGCTCCACATCACTCAAGTCCTTAATAGGAAATAGCAAACTCGTGGTGATCGACGAGGCTCAGAAAATTGAAAATATTGGTATTGGATTGAAATTGCTTTATGATACCTATCCAGATGTACAATTAATTGTTACAGGTTCTTCTGCCTTTGAATTAAATAATAAAACGAGCGAGCCCTTAACGGGTAGAAAAATAGAAATGTATTTATTCCCACTCTCTACCTCAGAGATGGTGGCGCATACCAGTGAGATAGAGGAGCAGCGGATGCTATCCAATAGACTCGTTTATGGCATGTATCCAGAGATTGTGACAAAACAGGGCAATGAAAAAGAAATGCTCAAATTATTAGCGGATAGCTATTTGTTTAGAGATATTCTAATGCTAGATAGCATCAAGAAGCCGGAGAAATTAGTGACTTTACTCCAAGCCCTCGCATTTCAAATCGGAGCAGAAGTGTCATACAATGAGCTAGGAAATTTGGTAGGTCTTGATAGTAAAACTGTCGAATCTTACATAAATTTATTAGAAAAATCATTTGTTATTTTCCGATTGAATTCTTTGAATAGAAACTTGAGAAATGAATTAAAACTTTCGAAGAAAATTTATTTCTATGATAATGGTGTTCGCAATGCGCTTATTTCTAATTTTCAAATATTAGAAGGAAGACAAGATATAGGGAAGCTTTGGGAAAATTTTATCGTCATGGAGCGAATGAAGTACAATCATTATACGAAAAATTATTTGAATAAATATTTCTGGCGCACGAAAGACCAACAAGAAATAGACTATGTCGAAGAACAAAATGGGTTACTCAATGCCTATGAATTTAAGTGGAGTTCGATGCAAAAGGCACGTTTCTCTAAGACGTTTACCAATGCCTATCCCATCGGAGAAACCAAAGTAATCACTAAAGAAAACTATATGGAGTTTTGTGTATGATGGTTTCATTTAAACTTAGGTGTAAAATATTTACTTCATTTTTGCATTATAGTATTGTGAGATTCTTTGTTTCTATTTTTCCTTTGCTTTTCCTTCAATGTCAATATAGAAATGATGTTGAGGAATATAATAGTTTTATAAAAGAGTCTAATTTGGACTTAATGCAAATTAATGCTTTGAAACAAATGGATTATATTGCTGAATCTTCTATAGAGGCTGCAAAAAAACAATAGGTATAAGAGTGTTAAGTTAGATATATATGCACCGATTTTTAATCAACTGAGACAAGAAAATAATAAAATAAATGATGCCATTAATCATATAAAGTATCGTGCAGAAAAACTTGGAAAGCTTAGGTTTAATGCTTATGGTAAACCTAAGTTCTTTCTGAATAAAATATCTCAAAATGATATCGAGAGTATAGATGAAGAAATAAACGCCATAGTTGACCTTATAAATCAAAACTACAATAAAATACTGATTACAAATAAGGATAAAATTTCAGAAAATGTTATAGATAGATATAGTTTAGAAATAAAACGAATTGATAGCCTTAGTGAGTTTAACGCCAAGCAAATTATTACTTCTCATTACCAACAAACTAGTCCTCTTAATTATTTAACTATAGTAAATAGACTATACATTGCCAATATGACAATTTATAATATCTACTCAAGCTATATTATAAATCAATTAGGCTAGGTAGGTTTTGGCAGTTATCATTCCACACAACACATAGCAATAGTAAAAAACACTAGAGCATTGCCCGGAAGCTATAATGAGGTAATTATTAAAGCAGATAACTATGAATTAATGATAGATAAACTATTTATAAATGGAAGATTACAAAAAGACTTTTATGATTTAAATGTTTACTATTATAAGTTTAAATGCCCTAGACAACTTGGCTTTTATAGTCACCAAGTAAAGTTTGAAGGTATCCGTGCTTCAGGTGAAAGAGTTATTATGACACAGACTTTAAATTATGAGGTAGTCGATAGTTGTTTCAAATAAACTAGAAGGTCATGCTTTTCAAACTATCCATAATACTTTGCGCCTTTGCGGTTAAAATCCAGCTAAAACAAAACCCCATAAACCTCACTAATCTTGCCTACTTGGACGATTTTGATAGTAAATTTATCCTTGGGAAGTTTGGCGTTATATTTGGAGATAAATATTTTCTCAAAACCCAATTTTTCGGCTTCGGCTATGCGCTGCTCTATGCGGGAAACAGCTCGTATTTCTCCACTGAGTCCTACTTCAGCACAAAAAGCCGTATTGCTTGATATTTCTTCGTCTTTATAGGAGGAAATGATGGCTGCTAAAACAGCTAAATCCAGGGCAGGATCGCTCACTTTGATGCCTCCTGCTAGATTGAGAAATACATCCTTATTCGATAATTGAAAGCCTCCGCGCTTTTCTAGAATAGCTAGGAGCATATTCAATCGTCGCGTATCAAAGCCAATGGAGCTACGCTGAGGATTGCCATAGACAGCATTGGCTACCAGTGCTTGTACTTCTATCATCAATGGGCGCATTCCCTCCATGGTAGAGGCTATAGCTACCCCGCTGAGAGCTTCATCTCTATTGCCCAATAGAATATCCGATGGATTGATAACGGGTTGCAATCCATCGGATTTCATTTCATATACACCTAGCTCTAAGGCAGAACCGAAGCGATTCTTAATCGTTCGCAGCAGCCTATGTGTATAGTTTCTATCTCCTTCAAATTGCAAAACGGTATCTACAATGTGCTCTAGCAACTTTGGTCCTGCTATTTCTCCTTCTTTATTAATATGACCTATCAGAATGACAGGTATATTAGTCTCTTTGGCTAGTCGCTGAAACTCTCCAGCACATTCTCTTACCTGAGATATACTGCCCGATGCTGATAGTATATGTTGTGAATAAACTGTCTGAATGGAGTCTATAATGATTAAATTGGGTTCGAGTGATTTTACCTGGTCAAAAATGGTCTGTGTGCAAGTCTCCGAAAATAGGTATAGATTTTCATTTTTTGCTTGAATTCTATCCGCTCGCATTTTGATTTGTTCTACACTTTCTTCACCAGATACATATAGAATTTTCAAATCTTTGAGGGAGAGCGCAATTTGAAGAAGAAGCGTGGATTTTCCTATCCCTGGTTCACCCCCTATGAGAACAATAGATCCGGGAACTATGCCACCTCCGAGAACTCGATTGAATTCTGGATCATCCGAATAGAAACGAGATATATCATTTTGTTTAACTTCTTCGAGTTTTACTGGCTTCGTTTTTACCGAGAAATCTTTAAACGTGGACTGATTAGGATTAGAATTTTCTTTGGAAATAATTTCTTCCACATAGGTATTCCATTCATTGCACCCTGGGCAGCGACCTATCCATTTTGGGGATTCATTACCACAATTCGTGCAGAAAAAAGCTTTTTTTATTTTTGCCAATGGACTTTTGTTTTAATTAATTTGTGGATAAATATAGTGCATATTCTCGCTAAAATTTGTCGTTTTCAAAAATTGTTTAGCTAGATACTAAAAATGCCTTATTTTCGTTTCCTAAATTAAAAGGTGGTTACAAAATTTGTAGTCCCGATTATAAAATATATAACAGATGAAGAAGGTATTGTTTTTATTTGCTATCGTGGTATTATTGACTGCTTCTGCTTGTAGAAGCAAGACTTGTCCTGCTTATTCAAAGGCAGATACAGTCAATAGCTCTCAAAACGCATAGACTCATTCATAAATTCTATGTTGCTATTCATGAGAGTCTTTTTGATTCTCTTGCTTTTATGGCTATCATCTTGTCAGAAGCAGTTAGATAGTGTTCCTCCAGAAAACGAGGTTTCTTACCAAGATTATTTTCCTAAAACTATCGGTCACTGGGTTGATTATAAGGTTGACTCTTTTCATTATGTTAAAAGTTCATTAGACCCTGCTCCAATTGTAACAGGGACAACTTATTATATACGAGAATGGATCGAAGATACACTCCATGGATTCGGTCTGCCATATCAGTATAAAATAAAAGTATTATTTCGAAAAACACCTTCGGAACCTTGGGCATTTCTTAGAAATATCTCCATGCAGCCCCTTAAGGACGAAGTAACTAAAAACGAAAACAATCTTCGATTTACGAAGTTACAATCACCTATAAAGTCAAGTATGTCATGGAAAGGCAATAAATACATTGACACTTCAGTCAATAAAATATATGGAGAATGGAACTATAGATATATGGACATTTTTCAATCAAAACAAGTTTCTGGATTTAATTTTGACAATACCGTGACTGTTCTTCAACATTTGGATAGTAATGCTATAGAGAAGACTCATTTTTTTGAAGTCTATGCTAAAAATATAGGATTGATTCATGCTGAAAAACATGTATTAGCTAAACAAACTCCTACCAATGGTTGGGATAAACCAGAAAATGGTTTTTCGGTTATCATAAAAGTGGTCGACTGGAAGAAATAATTGGTGTTTCAGAAATTTAGGATTACTTAAAGCTAGGAATAATTTTTTTCTCTTAAATTTGCCTTCCTTAAAACCAATAGATATTTAAGTATATTAAGCAATGGGACGCGCATTTGAATATAGAAAAGCAGCTAAAATGGCTCGGTGGAGCAAAATGGCAGTAGCTTTTACCAGAATAGGTAAGGAAATAGTAATGGCAGTCAAGAGCGGTGGAGGTGATCCTACAACCAATACCCGCCTGCGTATAGCAATTCAAAATGCCAAAGCAGCGAATATGCCCAAAGATAATGTGGAGCGCGCTATTAAAAAAGCATTGGGAAAGGATGAAAAAGACTTCGCAGAAGTGCTATATGAAGGTTTTGGTCCACATGGTATCGCATTTCTAGTAGAAACCGCAACAGATAATACAAATAGAACCGTAGCTAATGTGCGGTCTCATTTTAACAAATGTGGTGGTGCGTTAGGTAATAGTGGTTCGGTAGAATTTATGTTTGAACACAAGGCTTTTTTCACAGTGGATTTAGCAGGTCGCGATTTAGAAGAACTAGAACTTGAGCTAATAGATTTTGGCTTAGAAGAAATAGGGACAGAAGAAGGTGAGACCTATATTCAAGTTGGTTTTACGGACTTCGGAAAAATGCAACAAGCACTGGATAGTATGGGTATAGCTATAACAACCGCAGAGAAGGAACGTGTGCCTATGAATTATAAAGAGGATTTGACAGATGAACAAAAAGCGGATGTAGAAAAACTAATCGAAAGATTGGAGGAGGATGAAGATGTGCAGGCTGTTTTTCATAATATGGGCTAGGAATTTTTAATTTTAAATTATTAATTCTTAATATTAATAAAGTAAAATCGAAATATTCAAAATTTAAAATTCAAAATTAATAATTAAAATGAACTTTTTAGTATGCGTAAGCAAAGTGCCGGACACCACGGCTAAGATAGCATTCAAAGACAACAACACCAAGTTTGCTGGCGATGGAGTCACCTATATACTCAATCCTACTGATGAATGGTATGCTCTTGTGCGTGCACTCGAGCTAAAAGAAGCAGCAGGTAGCGGAAAAGTAACCGTTATCAATGTGGGAGCAGCTGATAATGACCAATATTTAAGGAAGGCATTAGCTATAGGCGCTGATGATGCTGTATTGATAGAATCTGCAGAAGATTTAGAGCCTTATTATGTAGCTAAAGAAATAGCAAATTATGCAAAGTCGAATGGTTATGAAATCGTAGTAACTGGAAAGGAAACCATCGATTACAATAGTTTTTCAGTGGGAGGCATGATAGCAGAATTTATGGATTGTGCCTTTGTATCGCAAGTATCGAAGTGGGATATGAATGGCAATACCGCTACACTCAATAGAGAAGTAGAAGGTGGCGAAGAGGTAGTAGAGGTATCAACACCATTTGTAATTTCAGCTCAAAAAGGTTTAGCTGAGCAACGATTGCCCAATATGAAAGGTATCATGACGTCCAAGACCAAGCCTTTGGCAAAAATCCCTGCACAAGCTGGTGATACCTTAGTATCTGTGCAAAGATTTGAAGAACCAAAACCAAAATCTGCGGTGAAATTATTTTCGGTAGATGAGGTAGATGCCTTGGTGAAAGCACTCCATGAGGAAGCAAAGGTCATATAGATGTTAAAATTTAAGAATTCATTATTCAAAATTAAGTTATGGTTATAGTATATATAGAAGCAGTCAATGGTCAAATCAAGAAATCTTCATTGGAAGTATTGACCTATGGAAGAAAATTGGCAGATAAAATGAATAGCACCGTTGGGGCAATTTGTCTCACTGCCTGTGATAGTAGTGTAGTAGGAGAATATGGTGTCGCCAAATTATTTCAAGTTACTGATTCGAAATTCAATCATTTTGACAGCAAAGCCTTTGCAAAAGCGATAGGAGAAATATTCAATGCCAATGGTGGTAGTATATTGGTGCTTCCTTTTAATCAAAATGGCAAGGCTTTGGCTCCTCGACTTTCAGTAAGATTACAAGCTGGTCTCGTCAATGGTGCGAATGCCTTGGCTGAAACTTCCGATGGTTTTGTAATTAGTAAAAATGTGTTTTCGGGCAAGGCAGTAGCGAATTATAAAATACATACCGAAAAGAAAATAGTATCTCTAGCTTCTAATTCTATCCCAGCTGAGAAAAATCCAACAAACTGCGAAGTGATAGCTTCTGCGACCGCTGTATCGGACTCTGATTTCTCTACGAAATATATTAAGAGCGAGCTTGTGTCAGGAGACATACCTTTAAGTGAAGCTGAGCTTGTAGTATCTGCAGGTAGAGGCTTGAAAGGGCCTGAAAACTGGGGTATGATAGAAGATTGTGCTAAAATCTTGGGTGCAGCCACAGCATGCAGTCGTGCGGTAGCAGATGTTCACTGGCGTCCTCACCACGAGCATGTAGGTCAAACAGGTCTGGCTATTTCACCGAATCTTTATATCGCAGTAGGTATCTCAGGTGCGATACAGCATTTAGCAGGTGTATCCAGTTCAAAAACAATTGTGGTTATCAACACCGACCCAGAAGCTCCTTTCTTTAAGGCTGCAGACTATGGTATCGTGGGTGATGCCTTTGAAGTAATGCCAAAATTGAATGAGGCATTGAGGAAGTTGAAGGGGTAGTCAAATACCAATTTTAATTTTTTATTATTTCTTATGCGTAGATTTTTGCCCTTAGCTTCTTATATGACAATGGTCATGGTCTTGTTTGGCACATTGTTTAAAATTATGCACTGGCCAGGAGCAAATGAAATGGTCATAGCAGGCTTAGGGACCGTTATTTTTATTATTCCATTCTATTTCATAGTTCGAATAAAGGATACGCCCAATTTTTTTGGAAAGTTTGCCTACTTTAGTTTAATTTTTTCTACTTGTGTGTCTATACTAGGAGTTTTATTTAAGATTATGCATTGGCCTGGAGCTAGTGAAATGTGTATCGTAGGTATCGCGTCACTTATTTTTCCTTCACTTTTGTTTTACGCCATTTATCAGGCTAAAAAATCTAATAACAATTTTAAAGAAAGCTATTATGGGTTCTTTGGGATACTTCTATTTTGCTTTCTTGTGGTTGTTATGGCATATAAACCAACTAGTGATGTTATAGGAAGTTTCGACTATCTCAATAAGATTTTATTAACGAAAAATCAAAAACAGGATTTATCATTGTACAGCCATGACATACAAGATGCATATCAATATATAGAAAACATTAAATCAGAAATTATAGAAAAGTCTGGCACTAGAATGTCAAGCGATAATCAAATAGATTATCGCAAGGACAATATGGATGCCGTCACCAGATTATTTATGAAAGATAATACTGGGCAAAAGATGTTTAGTTTACTACAACAGGTTCAGAGAAATCATAAAGCCTCACTTGACTTATTAGATAAATCAAGCAATCATTATGAATGGGTTAGGAAGAACTTCTACAATATGCCATCAGTAGGAGCTGTAGCTAAATTAACTGGCATTCAATATGAATTATTGAATATTAAATAAATATGACATAATACCCTAAAAATTTCTATTGTATAAGCCAATTTATTTACTTTTAACATACATTTGCCATTAATAAATTATTAAGATTATGACGAGTAATGAAAGTTTGCCAATTCAGTATCTAGATTTTGAAGCTCCTATTCAGAAAATTCAAGAGCAGATAGAAGAAATGCAGGCGATGGAGAAGAAGTCCAATATTGACCTCAGTGATAAGATAAATCTGCTCAAAGAAAATCTGGAAGCAGAAAAGTTAAGAGTAACTCAAGGATTGACCACATGGCAGAAGGTTCAGCTTTCTCGGCATCCGAATCGTCCCTATGCTCTTTATTATATGGACAACATAGCAGATTATGGTATAGAAATTCATGGAGATAGAAATGTAAAAGATGATAAAGCCATCGTTTGCAGAATGACTCAAATCAATGGACAATCGGTTATGCTTATAGGGCACCAGAAGGGAGTGAATACCAAAATGCGACAGTATAGAAATTTCGGCATGCCTTATCCAGAGGGCTATCGCAAGGCTCTCCGAGCAATGAAAATGGCGGAGAAATTTAACATTCCTGTTGTAACTTTAATAGATACTCCAGGTGCGTTTCCTGGTATTGAGGCAGAAGATAGAGGACAGGCTGAGGCTATCGCCCGAAATCTATTTGAAATGGCGCAGTTGCAAGTTCCTATTTTATGTTATATCATAGGTGAAGGCGCATCGGGAGGTGCTCTGGGTATTGGTGTAGGAGATAAAGTATTTATGCTGGAGAATACATGGTTTACCGTGATTTCACCTGAATCTTGTTCCAGTATTTTATGGAGAAGCTGGGAACACAAAGAAAGAGCCGCAGAAGCTCTCAAACTTACTCCTGCAGATAATTTGAAAAATAAATTGATCGATGGTATAGTACCTGAACCTGCTGGTGGTGCGCATTATAATCCTAGCGAGATGGCGGTAAGATTGAAAAATCATATCATCGAAAATCTAGCAGAATTAACTAAACTAACTTCAGAGCAACGCATCAATACTAGAATAGAAAAGTATAGCGCTATGAGCAGTGCTGTGGAGGCGGGTTAAAGAATTCATGTTACAAGATATTAAAAATTACTTCTTCTTTAAGCGATTAAAAGAAGATTGCTTACATGTCAGAAAAAATCTCTTACTTCAGGATTTTTCTAACATGAAAACGATAGGTATAGCCTATGATGCTTCAGATTATGAAATGATTACTACGGTTAGAGATCTTGAAAACAAATTGAAACAAGAAGGGAAAACGATCTCAGTTTTTGGATTCATCAATTCTGATGAAAAGAAGTATGAACCTTTTTTGTTTAGTAGAAAAGATTTGAATTGGTATGGATATCCTACTAAGCAACAATTATTTGACTTTGCTGCAAAAGATTTCGACCTACTTTTGGGTTTTTTTAATGATTTAAACTCTCCGCTTAATGTTATATTTGCAGCCTCAAAATCAAAATTGAGACTTGGGGTCAACTACAATCAAGAACCAATACTTTTTGATATTATATTAGGAACTTCCAAGGTAAAAGGTAGGAAAGATATAGTCAAGGTATTAATGGATTTTATAATTTCAATAAGAACGCGATGAGCAGTCAATTAAGAGGTACAGGAGTAGCATTAGTAACTCCTTTTGATAAAGAGAATGCAGTAGATTATCAGGCGTTAAAAAAACTTGTTAATCACTGTATCAAAGGTGGAGTGAACTCCTTAATTGTATTAGGTACAACTGGAGAGACACCTACACTGACGAAAGATGAAAAAGCGGAAATACTTCGATTTGTAGCAGAAATTGCGGCAGATAAGGTAAATCTTATCGCAGGTTTTGGAGGTAATAATACGCAGCAGGTTATTGATGAAATGAATAATTCAGATCTGACCGGATATCGCTTTATACTGAGTGCTAGCCCATATTATAATAAGCCAACTCAAGAAGGAATTTATCAGCATTATAAAGCTATTGCCAAGGCTTCACCATTGCCTATCGTACTCTATAACGTTCCGGGTCGTACTTCTTCTAATATGTTACCAGAAACTACCTTGAAATTGGCTAGAGAGGTTGATAAAATTGTAGCAGTCAAGGAAGCTAGTGGCAACATAGACCAGTGCATGAAATTAGTCAAGAACAAGCCGAAAGATTTTATCGTTTTAAGCGGTGATGATAATTTAGTAGTCCCACAGCTATCATTTGGAATGGACGGTTGTATATCGGTAATAGCGAATTTATTGCCGAAAGAATTTTCAACTATGATCAATCATGGATTAAATGGTGAGTTTAAAGAGGCTACAGCTATTCAGTTTAAACTATCTGAAATTATAGATTCTATATTCGAAGAAGGCAACCCAGTTGGAATTAAATCCGCTCTTAGCCTACAGAATATCACCTCAGATGCCGTTCGTTTGCCACTGGTAAATGCCTCTGAATCGCTTAGAGAGAAAATTAAGAAACAACTTATACAGATTTAGTTGTCAAAGTTCTCTTATATTCTTTAGTTAGAATTTTTTCCATTAATTTCTTATCTTTGTAGATAGTAATTCTTAAATTTTTCCTGTGAAAAGATTAATAATTTATATTGTATCGGTTTGTATTTCTATTGATTTCAATGCACAAATCACGATTCCTGCCACCCATATACCTACCATAGGCGATGTGTTTACCTATGGTGTCCATAATCAACTTTATACTCCTAAGCCTATTATTGGAGGGGTATATGATTTTTCAGACTTGACACAGAATGATACGACGGTTATACGCTATGTCGCTAATGATAAGACAGTCGAGTATCCTAACTCTAACCTGAAATTGACAGAAGATGATAATGACCAAGCTACCGTTTTTTTCAAAAAGAGTGGCAATGATTTATTTTTGATATCTATCGGGCAACTTCAACAACAAATGCCTATACCTGGTATAGGACCTATGAACCTTAAAGGCACAATGAAGTATTCTAGTTTCCCGATGACAAATACCACGAATGTGACAAGTAGCGATGAAGTCAAAATTACAATTCCCAAAACCTTATTTCAAGGCTTCAATATTGATTCTATGCTCCAAGGTATGCTGCCAGGTCTACCTCCTGGATCTCAGTTAATAGTAGATTCAATAGGAGTAGAAATAAAACTTAACCTGAATCTCAAAGCAGAAGGTAGCGGTAAAATTAAAACACCTGTCGATAATAATATTGATGTGATAAAAATTGTAAGGATTATAAGTGGTACACCTAAAATTATGCTTTATGCCAAGGCTAAATTGGGAGCTTTTGAATTACCAATTAGCCAAGACTTAACTCCATTTTTGGGAGGACAGTTGCCAATAAATGCACTCAATATTACCACCCACACCTTCTATTCGCCAAATTTTCGGCAAGAAATAGTCAATGCGACTGTAGATTCTACTGGAAAATACCAGACTGTCAGCTACCGATATAGAACAAAGAATGGAGTTATCACGAATCAGATTCGGTCGTCTAATACCTCAAACCTAGACTTTGATCTAGTAAATGGTAGAATAGAAGTTAGAAATTTGAATCCTGGACAAATAGCAAGAGTATCCGTGTATTCAATGGAAGGCAAGAAACTGCAAGAAAAGAATGTGACTCTAAATGATTCCTATCTATCCTTGTCTCATTGGACTGGTATAGGAATAGTCCATGTCATGACAGAGTCGGAAGTTGTGTCCAAGAAAATCGCTACGCAATAGGTGTCTTCCAATAAGAATATTCAAGAATTATTTGACAAGGCTTCTAAGATATTAGAAGACTATATTGTTCTAAAGAAACTTCGACGTACTCCTGAGCGAAATTATCTCTTGAAACTCATTTATGACCGAAATGATCATTTTGGGGCAGAAGATTTATTTCATGCAGTAGATAAAAATCAGTTTAATGTCAGTAAGGCTACGGTCTATAACTCTCTAGAGTTGTTTTTAGAGTGTGGCATTATCACCAGACATTATCTCAATAACAATACTTCTATCTATGAGAAGGCATATGGATTCAAGCAACATGACCATTTTATCTGTCAAGAGTGCAAGAAAATCATAGAATTCTGTGACCCACGTCTCTATCAAATCAAGAAATCACTCGAAGAAGTTTTAAATGTAGAAATCAATTCCCATCAGCTATACCTCTATGGCGTATGTGGGGATAAGGGGTGCAAGGGTAAAAGAAAAGTATAACTGTTTTATTTCAAAACTGTGGTTTATGTCAGAGGAAGAATTAGAAATATTGACAAAAATCCGTAACAACTATACTGAAAAAGTCACAGAAATAAATTTATTAGAAAGTCAAGAAAATTTACTTTATGATGAGACTCAAAATTTAGTAATATTTGATGGTTATAACCTAAACTATATTGAATGTGTATTTCAAGTAAATCAAACTAAAGACGCATACATATTACTAAGTTATTTGCAAAGCAATATCAATACAGGAAGAAGGAACAGCATAGGAAACGGGCTTCACTTAGTGGGATTTAAAAAACTAACAACAAATTTTGCAAGAATTTTTATTAGACCCCAAACATTTGAAGATAGTATCAATGATTTTTTCAATCCAACGGAACTCAAATTCAAAGAAAATCCAAAATTCTCTAAGCAGTTTTATATCCATTCCAACAATGAAATGGCGTTATACAATTTTCTAAATTCTAATAGGGTAACCAATATGTTACCATACAAAGACTTAATATTAGAAGTTAATGAATTTGATTTGTTCCTAAAATTTCCAATGGCATTAGATGAAGAAACTTTTAGCAAATTGATTAATTTATTGAAAGAGCTATAAGAAAATTACTCAGAACTCTTATAAATTAATATCCATTTTCACAATCTTATTCGCTAACTGTCCACACGCCGCGTCAATATCTTTGCCGCGGCTTTTGCGCACCTTGGACTGTACTCCTTGGTTGCGAAGGGTTTGCAAGAATTTATCTCTACGCTCCTTTTTCGACTTGATATAAGGCGTTTCAGCTACGAGATTATATTCTATCAGATTGACATAGACGGGGAAATCTTTGCAGAGTTTAGCTAGATTATGAGCGTCTTCTTCACTATCATTATATTGTCCTAGCAAGATATATTCATAGGTGATTTTATTGTGTGTCTTCTCATAGAAATAAGTGAGTATTTTCATTAACTCTTCCAATGGATTACTCTTATTGATATCCATGATAGCCGTTCGTTTTTCATTCGTAGCGGCATGGAGTGAGAGTGCTAGATTTATTTTCAATCCCTCATCGGCTAGTCTTTTAATATTACGCACTATGCCTGAAGTAGAGATGGTGATTCGCTTAGCACCTATGCCCAGTCCTTCTTCTTCGCTATTCAATACATGAAAACTCTTAACCACTTCATCGTAATTTAGGAGAGGCTCTCCCATGCCCATATAGACGATATTAGTCAAAGGTTTGCTGTAATATTTGAGTGCAAGTTCATTTAATAGATAAACCTGATCATAAATCTCAAAAGCAAACAAATTTCGCTTGCGAGGCAGAAAACCTGTAGCACAGAAGGTACAACTCAGACTGCAACCTACCTGAGATGAAATACAAGCCGTGATTCTTTCCTCAGAAGGAATAATGACACCCTCAATCGTCTCCTTATCATAGGTTTCAAAACCTACTTTGATTGTACCGTCTTGGCTCTGCTGAAAATGGCTTACTTTAGTTTCTGGAGCGAAGAAATTTTCTTTAAGTTTTGCTTGCAATTCCTTCCCTATGTTTTTCATGTGTGCAAAGTCTAATACACGTGACTTCCACAGCCATTGATAGATTTGCTTGGCACGAAACCCTTTCTCTCCCATGGCTTCGAGCGCAGTTGTGAGTTCAGTCTTATCGAGGGTTCGTATATTCTTCATTTATTATTCACTTTCAACTATCCACAGTTCTCTGACCACTACCTATTTTAATTTCCCTAAATAATTAGCCAATTCCAAACTATCGATTCTCTCCATTTTATTATAGAGTAGTTCATTACTTTTCCCATAAAAAAAGGCAGTCGGAAATAGAAGTATCCCCTTTTCTTTTAATCTCGTTTTCGTGAGATAAATGGGTAATTCATAGTCGAATTTAGAGCGATATTTTTTGAGTAAAATGGTGTCTTCGTCCGTTACAAAATAGATAGGAATATTTTGTTTTTTGCTAAAATCCATAAGGCAAGGAGTCTCTGCTACACAGTCTTTGCACCAGGTTTGAATATAACAAAGGATATAGGGCTGGTCTTGAGGAAATTTCACTCGTTGCCCTTGCATATCTGTAATTCCCATTTGATTGTTGTCGAAATATGGAATATAGTAGTAATAATAACCCAAATACCCTAGACCGATAAGCAGGGCAATTATGAAAAGCAATTTTTTCAATTCCTTTTATTTATGCATGAAGAATTTGAGCGATTTAGCTACCTTGTCCTTCAAATCTTTTCGCTCAGATATGAAATCTAAAAAACCATTTTCCAGCAAAGATTCTGACATTTGAAATCCTTTGGGAAGCTCTTTTTTAATCGTTTCTTTTACGACTCGTGGTCCTGCGAATCCTATCAAGGCTCCAGGTTCAGCAATATTGATATCGCCTAACATGGCATAGCTAGCAGAAACACCACCTGTAGTAGGGTCGGTCATAAATGAAATATATGGCAGCTTAGCCGCAGCCAATTGAGTCAATTTTGCGGAGGTTTTAGCCATTTGCATAAGCGAAAAGGCACTCTCCATCATACGTGCGCCACCTGATTTAGAAATAATCATAAAAGCTGATTTCGTTTCAATAGCCTTATCTATTCCCTTAGCTATTCGCTCACCGACGACCGAACCCATAGAGCCACCGATAAAGGCAAAATCCATACAGGCTATGACGGTACTGATGCTATCGATTTTACCTATACCTACACGTATTGCTTCGGTCAGACCAGTATTTTTTATAGCTGACTTTAATCTCACAGGATAAGGTTTTTCATCGACAAATTCTAGCTTATCGGACGCTACAATATTTTCAAATAAAACCTCTACTTGATTATCATCAAAGAAAATAGAGAAATATTCTTCAGAACCAATTCGACCAGTTGCTTGACATTTCGTGCAGCACCAGAGATTATTTTCATAGTCTTTGAATGGAATGGTCGCACGACACTTTTTACAACTATACCATACACCATCGGGAGTCTCTAGCTTATCGGTCGTCTCTGTATTGATATTTTTCTTGAGGCGCTGCCACCATTTTGTCTTTTCCGTATTTTCTTGATATTCAAATTCCATATCTCACGTTTTATAGATGCAAATGTACATGTTTTTTTTTATATTTATTACGCATCCTAAGTGTAAGAAAAAGAATCAATTGTATCTAAATTGCTTCTAATCTTTAAACTTAAAATAGACTTTATCTTCATTTAATTCAAAATTAGTATTTAAAGGCATTTTCAAAGTAAATGGTTTGGAATTTTCCAATAAAACCTGACTTTCTTTGCCATCTACTTTATAATATATTCGCAGACTGAGATCTTTTCGTTCATGACTCAGTGTCAAGGTTATAGTTTTGATTCCTGTTGCTTTGATTTCTTCTTTTTTTACTTGAGGGATATCGGCATATTGAAGATAGGCACTAAAGAGTGGGTCCAGTTGACGTTTCGTTATCTTATTAAAATATTGTACGATATCTTGATAATTTGTGGTGCGTTTCCCAAAGGTCTTGCCAATATCTTTCAATATAAAATTCCACACTTGCTCATTATTGATCTGATATTTGAGGGTGTGGAAGAAGAGAGCACCTTTAGCATACATGTCACCATCTCCTTCTTTGGCCACTCCATAGTCACCCTGAATAGGCTTTAGATTTTTGACGCGTCTTTTCATATTGTTCATATAGGCGTCCCCAGAACCGGGTCCATAGGCGCATTCCGCATATATACTCTCTGCGTATGTAGTGAGAGCTTCGTGTATCCACATATCAGCATTATCCGCTGCAGTGATGTTATTGCCAAACCATTCATGTCCGGTTTCATGAATAATGATATAGTCAAAATCGTGACCTCCCGTATAATTTTTATTGCCAAGATAACCGCTGAAATACTTATTGCCATAGGCTACACAACTCTGGTGCTCCATGCCGAGGTAAGACGTCTCTACTAATTGATAGCCGTCTTCATAAAACGGATAAGGTCCTAATTTTGCTTCGTAGCAGTCTAACATAGGAATAACCTGCTGGAAGTGCTTTTTTGCTTTTTCCAGATTGTAGTCCAAAACCCAAAATGCCATATTCAAATTTTTGCCATGGACTTTTGAAGTGTAGACCTGATTAATGCTTTTATAGTGTGCTATATTTAGGGTCACATCATAGAGATTTATGGGCTGAGTCACTTTCCATTTCCATTCGGACTTACCATTGGGTAGTTTTTGTTGTGAAATAAGCTTTCCATTAGAGACTGCTTTGTATGAATCTGGTACTGTGAGACTTATTTCTATACCTCTGTCTGGTTCATCAGACCAATGGTCTTTGCATGGCCACCAACTAGAAGCACCCAATCCTTGGCAGGCTACACCTACCCAGTGTCTATTCAAACTATCTTTTTTCCATACAAATCCTCCATCCCATGGCGCTCTTTTAGCCTCAGGTGGAATGCCATGGTACTTGATGCTGAGTGTATAACTGTTGCTTTCTTTGATTATATTTTTAGTAGCTATATATAGGTGATTCTTATCTCTTCGGTATTTGCAAGCTATGCCTTCTATTGTTATTTCCTGTACTTCATAATTATCGAAGAGATCTATTTGCAGACTATCCATTTTATCTTGGCTGATAAACTCCATGCGTGAACTACCCGAAATCTTTTTCTTTTCTAGATCGATATCCAGGCTGAGCTTATAATGAGTCACGTCATATGCACGACTAGGAGTGATAGTTCCTAGTAAACTATCATATCGCGTGTATTCCTTCTTTTCTTTGAGCAGCTGGCAGAATGCTAATAATGGTAAAATTTGAAACCAAAGCAATAGGATGAATGTTCTTATCGGATATTGACTCATAACAGATTTTATATTTCTCAAAAATAATGACTAGAAGTTTAATCCCTTGGATAATATTAGCTATCACTCTAGTCATAGACTATTATGGTTATAGTGCTGTGCGGGCAGCCTTTCAAAACTCTTCGGAGAAAACTAAAAATCTGGCTTACTTCATTTATTTTGGCTTGACAGCCTTTGTGATTATTTATTTTATTCTTGCGTTGATATTTAATTTCAGAGAACATAGCACGCCAGTGACTCGCTTTATGACAGGTATTTTCATGGGAATATTTGTTTCCAAGCTGATTTTAGTTCTATTTCTTCTAATAGAAGACGGAACTCGTTTTTTGAGTTTTCTTTATAATACCATAGTCAAGCCGAGTAAAGAATTACATACCAGTCGCAGACAATTTCTAGATTCCGTTTTTCTAGGCGTAGCAGGCTTACCCTTTCTGGCATTTATTCACGGTATGGTTAAAACAGCCCATGATTACCAAATATGGAAGATTCGAGTACCTATCAAAAATTTGCCATCTGCACTAGAAGGTCTTAAAATTGTTCAGTTGTCCGATATTCATGCAGGTAGTTTTTCAGATAAGACACCACTAAAAAATGCAGTGGACCTTATCAATTCTTTGAAGCCCGATTTATTTTTCTTCACTGGAGATTTGGTGAATAATAAAGCCTCCGAATACGAACCTTTTATAGAAGTATTTCAGCAAATTAAAGCCAAATACGGACAGTTTTCTATCCTAGGCAATCATGACTATGGCGACTATATTCCATGGGAAACACCTGCATTTAAAGAAGAAAATTTCCAAACCTTAAAAGATTACCATAAGCAAACGAATTGGGATTTGCTGTGCAATGAAAACCGAATACTCGATATCAAAGGTGAAAAACTAGCTTTGATAGGCGTAGAGAACTGGGGAGCCAAGATGCATTTTACCCGTCAGGGTGACTTGAAAAAAGCGTATCAAGGGGTAGAAAATATCGGTACTAAAATACTTCTTTCTCATGATCCTAGCCACTGGGATGCGCAAGTGAGAGCGCAATATCAGGATATTCAACTCACCCTTAGCGGACATACCCATGGTATGCAGTTTGGGGTAGAAAATAAATGGTTTCGATTCTCACCTGTACAATGGTTCTATAAACAATGGGCTGGGCTGTATTCTGAAGCCGATCAGCATATTTATGTCAACCGTGGCTTTGGCTATATCGGTTATCCTGGTAGGGTAGGTATCCGACCAGAGATTACGGAGCTGACGCTGGTGAGTGTAGATTCTATAAGTCGTTCGTGAATTTAAAAGTCATACTTCCGAGATAAATGAGTTTCTCATCTCTTTGATCAGTATAGAGACTAATTCGCGAATCATTGATTTCTGATTTTTACTTCCCTATTTTTTCTCCTTCTTTCGCGCTCTTTTTTACCTCAGCTAAATAGCTGGTTAATTTCCCATTAGTTTCACTTCCAATTAGTCCTATTCCATTGGCATAGTGCAAATGGTATTCCTTACTCTTTAATTTATCTCTTCCTGTCAGTTGAATACATTCAATTACAATTAAGTCTTCATAGTTCCTTGCTGGGGTTTGAAGTTGCTTATCAATTCCTATAATCTCGTAGCACCAACTGCTATCTGCTTCTAGCCATTTTTGACCCAAGGTAACTTTTTTTGGCAACACAATAGATTCTTTATTTATCCTGTGATCATAGTGATAATAATTTTCATCATCTTCTCTATAGTAGGTGGTATCTATTTTTCCCCAGGTATAATGTCTAATTTTTGCATAATACTCAAATTCTCCAAATTTAACTTTATCAGGAAGGTAATAGTCCAAATGGGCACTGTTACCCATTTTGAAATACATAGCAGTATTTGATTCTTCATAAAAAATTATATAATTATTTGCATCCTTCGTTTGTCCTAAGCAGATATTTATCACAATTATAAGAATAGATAAAATGGTATTTCTTTTCATGGATTATTTTTTAAGATGTTAATTATTGTCTGTTAATTTAGATCTGGCTACTTTGTTGTTATTTTATTCTATTTATTTCTGTAGCATCCTGTAGTCCTACAATCGCTTCGAATACTTCATCCTGATTGATACTATCTGACCAACCTTTTTTAGCTAGCTCTGTTCTAATTTCTTCTTCTGTCTTATCTTTCATCAAATGATAAAAAGCAAAATCAATAACTTCACCAGGAACTCTTTCAATAACATATTGTGTCAATACTCTGACAATTCCTAAATAAAGGAAAAGACCTGTCAATCCTAATTGTATTAACCAGCTAATGACTAAACCAAACCAACCAGTATTCAAATTCTTTATTGTCAATCCTTGGGACATTCTCAATTTTATAAACTCGAAAAATGAAAATCCATCAAAATTATTTTCACTCAAAACGATGTCATATTGAAAATACTGGTTTAAAAAATAAATAAGAATGATCATTCCTGCCAGTAAATATTGTAAGATATCAAAGTTGGTATAATTTGAAAGTTTTATTAAGAATTTCATTATAAATGCAATAATAGATGCAACTAAAAACTCAAATAATAAAATAACATAAATTCCTTTTAATGAAACAAAAGCTAATATGTAGCCAAGAATTATTGAAACTATGATTCCTCCAATAATTGGTATGATTATATTTGGAGTTTTAGGTTTAACTGGGTTTGGTAATTTATCTGGAATAACATAATCGTCCCAGTTCTTCTTTTTCTCATTTTCCTTTTCGAGTTTTTTTAATGATTCGTTATCGAAGCTTTTTAAGGTTTTCTCAAATGCATATATAAATAATTTTACCCTTTTGGAATTTCGGCCAAGATCCCAAACTTCACTTCCCAGGCTCTCACTTTTTACCAGTATATTCCCAAAATTATAACTTGCTGATATAGCCTCTGTCCAGCGTTCCATTCCCATGCTTTTTTCGCTGCGCTTTGCTTCAATGTTGTTATCATCTTTATAAACTAAATCCCAGCCGAGTTTTTCAACGACAATTTCTGCAATAGCAACAAAAAGAGTGTTATTGACGGTCGTTTTAAATTCTTCTTTATAGTTAGGTGTAAAAGCAATACTATGTTTTTTCTTAATTGTTTTTTCATAATCTTTAAAAATGTTTTCCATTAAATTGTGTATTATAGTTAGTGATAGTTTTATCAAGCGTTAACAATAGACGATATGAGCAAAATTCAGTACTTTACTTTTCTAAATTTTTCTTCATACTATCTGCATAGGTTCTAATCAGTTCATTTGTGATTTCCCAATTTTCGAGCTCTTTATACCATTTTATAAAATTTATTTTGTCCTTATTTTCATAATAGTATTGCATGATATTATAGCAATTCTCCGCATGATACTGTTTATCTTTTAATATTGTTTTTGTTTTAGAAAAATGCTGACAAGCGAGGTCTATTTGATGATTCTTTGAAAGGGTATAGATATATTCTTTATTGATATATGCGTCCTGTGGATATTTAATGACATCCAATTCTAAAACTTTTTCTGCTTTGTCATATTGATTTAAGCAATTATATGAATAGGCTAACTCTACGTTTAGGCCTTTATATTCGGGCTCCAGTGTTTTAGCTTTCTCCAAAAAGCTCAATGCTTTTTTACATTCTCCCCAGCCATTATACATATATCCCCAGTTATAGAGCCTTTTGACAGTGCCGGTATCCGTTTTGTAAAATTTTAGCCAATCTGGATACTCTTCTATTTGTAAGTCTTTAAATATAGTTGATGGTATTATAGCAACCTTTACGTTATTAGGTTTCAATCTTGCTTTGATACTGGATCCTGTTATTTTTTCAACTTCTATAGCATTGAGTTTATTATATTTGAATCTACCTTCTTTGTTAAACGTCAATCCAGCTTGTGCATCAATATAAATGAAACCATATGTATAGGTGTCTTCTTCATCTTTACTGAATGCAACCCATTTGTCTTCGCATTCGACAAATCGCTTGTCAAAAACTAGATTTGGTTGGGCACAACCGTTTAGAGCTAATATGGAAAGCAGAATGACTAAATGTTTCATTATATTCAATTTGAACAAAAATAGCAATTATTCTGTAATACCAATCTTACATATAAATACTCCTATGTGTACTATATATAGAGAGTGGTAAATACCCATGTGAATTGTGTTTAGTCCATTGGAGCCTAGCGTCCCGATAGCTATCGGGAGGACTATTACAGAATTCCACACAGTATAAAATATTTTTATCATGCTATGCGCAAAAAAAAAGTGTAAACATTCAGTTTATACTTATCGAAATATCAGCAGTAAAGCTATATAATAAAAGGGGAGAGGCACTGCGCAGAGACTAGTCTCTCAGCTGCTGTACCATCATGGTTTTGAATTTTTTCTCGGCTTCGAGAAGTTGTACTACCTTTTTCTCTGGGAGGATTTTTCGGAATTTCTCCAGATACTCACGTTGAAGATTGATAAGTTCCTGCTCTATATCGATCATTTTATCTACTGATTTTTCAGAGCTACGACCTTCTTGTCTCAGAGCTCGTCTAATTTCTTTTTTCTTCTGAATGTATTCGTTATAGACTGGAAAAAAGGCATCAGCTTCACTAGCGGTGAGCTGAAGCTCTTTGGTCATAAAATCTCTTCTTACATTGGCCACATTGTCATTCTGGGCAGATAGACTAAGCCCGCAAATAATAAAACCGAACGCTATAAGTATTCTTTTCATGTTTATTCTTGTTATGTATCGATTCAAAGATATATAGTTTTTAATTTATTTTAAGGATTAATTCAAATGACCACAGCTCATGCCTTCTACTTCGCAGAGATAGTCTTGGATCTCACTTTCACTTAGTTTGTTGAACTGCTCTACTTTGCTCGGCATTTCTATGGCTAAGAAGTCGCCTTCCTCTTCCAGATAGGTCTTGACTTCGTTTTCACTCAGTTGAGGTTCACTAGATTTCATAACAGTCAGTATCCCTAGGCTAAGAATAGCAAAAGCCGAAACAGCTGCTATAGCATAGGAGAATCGCTTGTTATTAAACATAGTTATATGTTTTGCCTCTCTCGGTACTTCTTCTTGTTTTAAACGTTCAAAAAATCTATCTTCCATCCTTTCGAAATAGTTCTTTGGTAGCTCATTTGCCTGGGCAAAATATTGCTTTTCCATCATGGCTAATGGAGACTTTAGTTCTTCAAGTTCTTTTTTTAATTCGTGGTTCATCTCATTTTTTCTTTACATCCGTGCTTCTAATCTAGTTTGTTATCAAGTATTAGATAAATTTCGAGTCTCTTGGGTTTAATTCTTTTTAATAAATTCTTCTATTTTTTTGACTGCATGGTAGAAAGAGGCTTTGAGTGCTCCTTCCGAAGTGCCTGTAATCTCCGCTATCTGGTTATAAGGCATTTCTTCATTGTATCGGTAGTGAAAAATAAGTTTTTGTTTCTGGGGCAGTTTTTCAATGGCAGTTTCTATTCTTTTGAGGACTTCTTCTCTATCATAGATTTCATTGTTAAATAGCTTATCTTCTGTCTGAGACTCTATCATAGGTTCGGAGGTCTCCCAGTCTGCTAGTTTTTGTTTTTTTCGACCCTGTATATAGGAGACAGATTCATTGTAGGTAATTCTATAAATCCAGGTAGATAAGGCACTTTCACCTTTGAAAGCGGCTATATTTTGCCATATTTTTATCCATACATTCTGCAAGACCTCTTCGGTATCATCGTGATGTTCTACAATGCGCTTGATCTGCCAGTAAAGTTTTTCCTTATACTTATGTATGAGATGCCGAATACCCAGTTCTACCTGAGCGGCATCTTTGCACATGGCTACTATCTTATCGTCCTCTAGCTTCACGGAACGGGTTTGAATGAGTTTAGAATATCGTTCATCTCTCCTTCGTAGTTTTTATTGCGCTCTTTTCCTCTAGTCCAGACCGTGAGCAATAAACTTTTTCCTTTTTGATAAATCAATTTTTGTCGGTAGAAAATAGCTTCTTTTTCATCTTTGAAATTTCCTGTGATCCTAGATTCTATAAATCCATTTTTATGGGAGGAATCTGTCTCAGGATTCAGCAGACCTTTAGAAATTCTTGTTGTCGTTAGAGTCCATAAACTATCTCGACCTACGGTATCTTTCAGTATAAAAGCTACGACGTAGAAGTTTCGGTATCGATTGGCATATTCCAGCTCAGCGTCTTCAGCTAGTTCTTCTTGTTTTACAAAGCCCGGAAGTGCTACCTTAAAATCACTATGCTGAATTACCTGAGTCTTCGAATAGTCCTGACAAGCATTGATCATAAGGATAGTCGAAAGGAAAAGAAGTCCTATTCTATTCTTCATCTTCCGTATATATTTTGGGTGGAGATTTCTCGAGTCTTAGGCTCATATCCAGAATATTTTTTAATTTTTCTTGGCGCATTTCATGAATGATATAAAATCTATAAGTTCCTTTTATAGGAAAATAGGTCCTTTTGAGAATTAAAATTCTAGAAAAACAAATATCTCCAGCACATTTCCCCATCCATTTTCCAGACTCATCGCATAAAGGGAGTGATACTACCTCGGATTTTACCTCTCCATTCGGTAGTATGGTTATGATTTTTACATAGAGATTGGTATAGTCATAGACATCTCTATGTCTTATAGCCACCGATAGATCGTAGCGCTGGGAAGAATCTTGAATATCGATTTCATATTGGAGGCTGTCGGTCATTCTCCATCCATAGGTGTTGACGGGTGTGCTTTTTTCGTATACCACACTCGTATCACAACCAATAAGCGCACACAATGTAAAAAATGCTACAAGAATCCTAAACATGATATTACTCTTTTGGTGGGGGCTTTCTAAAATGTTTTTTCTTCTTGTTCTGGTTATTTGTCTTCGGTTTGATCTGTTGATTATCCTGAGGGTTGTTTTGTTGTTTATTGACGTTTTGGTTTTGTTCTTTGTTCGTTTGCTGCTTATTTGCGTTACTACTTTGCTGAGTGTTGCCACCTTTATGCTTGGATTTTTTCTTGTTATTTTGTTTTTTCTTTTCCAGTGTTTTCAGTTGAATCTGACCTACTAGGTCTTCGTCTTTTTTCACTTTTTCATCCTCTTTTTCTTTGATGGCCATGCTCGACAAACTCTGTGGTTTCTGTCCGCGCTTATTCAACTCTACGATATGCATGGCATCTTGTAAACTCAGTTTGTACAAATCACTTGCAGGATCATTTTTATAGGCAAATACCACTTGTCTTTTCAGAATTTCAGTCTTGCGAATAACAGCAACGCCCTCCTCGGTTTGGATTTCATTGATATTAGAAGGAAATTCTTTTGTAGCTTCGACGTATTGCGCTAGTTCATAGTTCAGACAACATTTTAATCTTCCACACTGTCCAGAGAGTTTTTCTATATTTATAGAAATGTTTTGATATCGCGCAGCACTGGTAGTAACTGATGGAAATTCATTTAACCATGTACTGCAGCAAAGCTCTCGACCACAGCTTCCCATACCTCCTATTCTAGCAGCTTCTTGTCTAGCGCCAATATGCTTGAGTTCAATTTTTATTTTATATTCTGCCACATAGCGTTTGATAAGCTCTCTGAAATCTACTCGATCGTCTGCTATGAAATAGAAAATAGCTTTTTTGCCATCTGCCTGATATTCTACCTCACTGATTTTCATATCCAGATTGAGCTGACGGGCTATTAGACGGGCTTTGATCATAGCATCCATTTCCTTTTTGCGAAAGGTCTCCATGGTCGCTAATTCCTTTTCATTCGCTTTTCTGAGAATCTTAGACAAGGGCTCTTTTGTGGTATCTACTTTATTTTTCTTCAATTGTAGTTTGACCAACTCGCCTTTGAGGGATACCTGTCCTATATCATAGCCTCCGCTTCCTTCGACGCATACATATTCTCCTTTGACCAGATCGATGCGCTTGTCATTGATATAGTAATCTTTTCTTGATCCTCCTTTAAATGAGATTTCTACGACATTAAATTCATCGATACCTGTAGCATACTGGATATTGGAAAACCAGTCAAATACATTTTTTTTATTGCAGCTGCCGGTACTACAGCCACCAGAACTACAACCTCCACTCGAACAACCCATACAATATATAATTATTGACTAACAAAATTTTCAAATTCTTCTCTATTTTGAATCTTTCCTGATTCAATCGCCAAAGATACAAAACTTATTTTTACATTCGCATTTCCTTCTATGGCGAAGTGATATTTATCCAATAGCTGATTCCAGACTTCTATTTGGTCTAGATCCAGTAAATTAGCAAAGTGATGACCAGCTTTTAGTAAAGATTCATTGAGTTGGGAATTGCCAGTTATTTTTATCATAATCACCTGACGTAGAAAATATTGAAAATATTCTAAAAACTTCTTTTGATTGGACTTTGATTGTCCAGATAATACTTCCGCTTGTTTCATAGCTTTATTGATATTATCAAATTTTCGCTCATGGAAATTAATCAGACCACGAAGGAAATTAATCAGGTTTTGTTCCAAAGGAAATTCACTATCTTCATCTGCTAAATAGCGCTCTGATTCTATAATATCACCTTCGGCAAAATGGATAGCTCGTTCGAGCGTATCGGTATCCTGTTGTCCCTGCTGGTGTATGAAATAGTCCTGAATTTGTTTATTTCTAAGAGGTAAAATTTTATGGATATTGCAGCGCGAAAGAATGGTGGGTAATAGTCTGTCAGAGTTTTCTGCTATCAAAATAAATAAGGTTTGCGGATTGGGCTCCTCCAGGATTTTCAATATTTTATTAGAATCCTTTTCTAAACTTTCAGCCATCCATATTATCTGCGTTTTATATCCACCCTCGTATGAGGACAATCCCATATCATGCAGTATGATATCACATTCGGCACTTCGTATTTTTGCGTTCTTTTCTTTATGAAAATCCATCCAATCTTTTAAATCAAACATGCCTTTTTTTTCTTCTACTATTTCGCGAAACTCGGGCATAAGGGCACTACTCAAGTTATTGATATCAAAACTGGGAAGGGTACAGTGAATATCAATATGATTGAATTTACTTAGCTTTATGCAGTTAGCGCATTCTCCACAGCTATCATCTTCTTGTTTATCCTGACAATAGATATATTTTAAAAAAGCCATTGCTAGTTGAAAAGTGCCATAGCCCATTTTACCCAAAAAGAGATGGGCATGATGCAGCTTGCCACTATTTACCTGGGCAATGAGAGAAGTTTTGACTTCATCCTGTCCTATAATATCTTTAAACTGAAACATTTTAATGAAGTTGGTAGTCTCGGTGAGCAGTCACAGTGTTTGGTGGTTGATAATTGTAGAAACTATTTTGAAACTCAGTTTAAGATTTTCTAGCGACTACACTTATTTCAATCCGAGCATCTTTCGGTAGTCTAGCTACCTCCACAGTTTCGCGAGCAGGGTAAGGTTCTTGGAGATAAGAGGCATAGATCTCATTGATTTTAGCAAAGTCATTCATATCCTTGATAAAAATACTTGCTTTAATCACATGTTCGAAGCTAAGTCCTGCCTCAGAGAGTAAAGCAGTCAAGTTTTTCATGACTCTGTGTGTTTCCGTTTCGAGATTGAGGTTGTCCATTTCGCCAGTTTCAGGAATGAGAGCAACCTGTCCACTAGTATATAACAGATCTCCAGCCCATACTGCTTGGCTATATGGACCTATAGCAGCTGGGGCATGTTTGGTATTGATAATTTGCTTCATTATAATTAACTTGGTTTCTTTTATTATAATTTTAAAGGATTGTTAATTGCTTGTTCGTTTACCACCTGGTCAATTCAGATAGTTTACAGTGAGCTAGTTTATAAAAACTGACATGGTCAATCGTTCATTCATTTTTACGGAGTGACATCATTCATTCTTATATTACAAGCTCGTAATTCAATGGTTCGTGATGTCCCGATACTGACCTTGACAGGATTTATACTAATGAGATAGTGGTTACCATTATTCGTAATAGTGAGTACAGAATCTTTCATATTAGCATAATTAAAATGATCCGAAATATAGCTACCACTTATTTGGCGCACAAAAAGTGCTTTATAAATTAGAGTTTTACCAGAATCAGGTTTGGTTAATACATCGATTTGAAGTCTATTGACATCAGAATTGGTATATATAAATCGATGATATCCCCCTCCTTGATTAAACAAGAATGTATCCAATGAAGGATTGGGGTTGAAACTATCTTTTTTGTCCACAAGCCATATTCCACCCTTATCACATACAGAACTTAAATCAGGTGCGGGTTCATCTTTTTTACATGCTAGTAAACCTAGTAAAATTACAGCGATACTATATATTGAATTTCTCATGTGTCTATTTTAAATATTTATTTGGTCAAATGCCTGTCTGCATCAGGCAGGCTATTCGCATAAAAATAACCATACCTTGGGAAGAAGTTGCTTGAATATTTCTATGCTCATATCCTATGTTTATAGCAAAATGCCTATAGGGCAAATTTAAGTAAAAAAAATAAAACGCAATTTGAAACTTAATGATTCTATTGACTCTAGGTTTTATCAGCTAAGCAATACATAGAAAATAAAATCTATTAATTTCTTTTCAACTACCTTTGTCATCCGTATTCACTATAGCACTTATACGGTCATGACAAAATATATATTCGTCACTGGAGGCGTTACTTCATCTTTAGGAAAAGGGATATTCGCAGCTTCATTAGCTAAAATTCTTCAGGAACATGGTTTCGAAGTCACCATTCAGAAATTTGACCCTTATTTAAATGTCGATCCAGGCACACTAAATCCTTATGAGCATGGCGAGTGTTATGTGACAGAAGATGGAGCGGAAACAGATTTGGATTTAGGGCATTATGAGCGTTTCCTCAATTCACCGACTTCACAAGCCAATAATGTAACTACTGGTCGAATTTATCAGACCGTTCTAGACAGGGAGAGAAAGGGAGATTTTCTGGGCAAGACTGTTCAGGTAATTCCACATATTACTGACGAGATTAAGCGAAGATTTGCAGCACCAAATAAAGGTAAGAAACTAGACTTTATAATTACCGAATTAGGAGGTACTGTAGGTGATATAGAGTCATTACCTTATATAGAAGCCGTACGTCAGTTTATCTGGGATATGGGTAAGGAAAATGCTATTGTTTGTCATTTAACCTTGATACCTTATTTGTCGGCAGCAAAAGAACTAAAAACAAAACCGACTCAGCATTCTGTTAAAATGCTTTTAGAATCTGGTATACAACCTGATATCCTTATATGCAGAACAGAACATGAGCTTAGTAGGGACATTAGAAGGAAATTGGCTCTATTTTGCAATGTAGATGAATCTGCTGTCATTCAAGCTATAGATAAGGAAACGATTTATGATGTTCCGCTTGAAATGCAGCGTGAAAACATAGATAAGGTTGTTTTGAAAAAATTGAAGGTGAGATCCAAGAAAGAACCTAAGCTGGAGAAATGGATTAAATTTCTCGATAAATTAAAACAGCCAAAATATGAGGTCAATATAGCCTTAGTGGGTAAGTATATTGAATTGCAAGATGCTTACAAAAGTATATTTGAGTCTTTTATACATGCTGGTGCGGCTAAATCTACGAGAGTGAATGTAGTTCCGATACACTCCAAAACGATAACCGCCGAAAACGCTAAAAAGATATTGGGCAAATTTCATGGTATATTGGTCGCACCAGGATTTGGTGAGCGTGCGATTACCGGTAAAATTGAAACCATACGCTTTGTACGTGAAAATAATATTCCATTTTTTGGTATCTGTCTTGGTATGCAGATGTGCATTGTAGAATTCGCCCGCAATGTGCTGGGATTAAAAGATGCTCATTCCATAGAAATCAATAAGAATACTAAGAATCCAGTCATTGATATCATGGAATCGCAAAAAACACGTATAGCCATGGGAGGCACTATGCGACTGGGGGCATATGACTGTGCTATTAAGGATAAAAAATCACTCGCCTACCGAATATATAGATCCCATCATATATCTGAGCGTCATAGACATCGCTATGAGTTCAATAATGAATATCTTGATTTACTTAATAAGAATGGACTTAAGACCAGCGGTAAGAATCCAGAGACAGGACTAGTAGAAATTGTAGAACTTGAAAATCACCCATTCTTCATAGGAGTACAATTTCACCCTGAATTAAAAAGTACACCTGAAAATCCTCATCCATTGTTTATGGGATTGGTGGAGGCAGCTCTTGTTCGAAAGGGTAAGGCTAAATAAAATCCCGACCTTTTCAGATCGGGACGTTTGGTTTGTTTATTTTGTGGGCAGTATTGCCATAAAGGCCTTAAGGAAGAGTAATGTAGTCAAAAAACTTTTGACTAAAATCAAGTAATTATCCGTTATATTTCTTAAATACAGCAGAAGCATTGTGTCCTCCGAATCCGAAGGTATTGCTTAATGCAGTATTTACCGTTCGCTTCTGAGCTGTATTGAGTGTGAGGTTCAATTTTTGATCTATATTCTCATCAGGTGTTGTGAAATTAATCGTCGGTGGAATTATGTCTTCCTGCACAGATTTGATACATGCGATAGCTTCTATGGCTCCTGCTGCTCCTAAAAGGTGACCTGTTTGGGATTTCGTAGAACTGATATTCATCTTATATGCAGCATCACCGAAAAGTTGTTTAATCGCCTTTAACTCTGCTATGTCTCCTAGCGGGGTTGATGTCCCATGCACATTCACATAATCGATTTCTTCTACAGACAATCCTGCTTCTTCTATTGCATTTTTCATCACATTGTATGCTCCCAAGCCTTCTGGATGCGGAGCAGTAAGGTGATGTGCATCAGCAGTCAAGCCCGAACCAACTATTTCACAATATATTTTTGCTCCTCTTTTTAAGGCGTGTTCTAATTCCTCCAAAACGAGTCCACAACCACCTTCGCCCATGACGAATCCATCTCTAGTAGCATCAAATGGTCGAGAAGCAGTAGCAAAATCATCATTTCTTTCACTTAGCGCTTTCATGGCATTGAATCCTCCAATACCACCTTCCGTAATAGCTGCTTCTGAACCACCAGCTACACAGGCATCAATTCTGCCATATTTGATATACATAAATGCATCTGCTATAGCTATCGTTGATGAAGCACATGCAGCGACCGGTGAGAAATTCGGACCTCGGAATCCATATTTCATGGATATATGACCGGCACTGATATCCGGTATCATTTTAGGAATAAAGAAAGGATTAAATCTTGGTGTTCCATTGCCTTTAGCATAAGCGGATATTTCTTGCTCAAAAGTCAATATTCCGCCTATTCCAGACGACCATAATACGCCTACTCTATCAGGATTAAAACTAGAAATTATACCACTATCTTCGACAGCTTGTGTGCCACTAGCCATAGCATAAACAGCTGCTGGATCTAGTCTGTTAAGTTCTTTTTTTTCAATATAAATTAGTGGGTCGAAATTTTTCAACTCACATGCAAACTTGGTTTTAAAATGGGTCGTGTCAAATTTGGTAATTAAATTGGCACCCGATGTACCAGCTACTAGAGCATTCCAAAAGGTGCCAACATCATTACCAAGAGGTGTCACGGCTCCGAGACCTGTAATGACAACTCTTCGCATACCTTTGCTTTTTGTTTTTTATTAAGCTATTGGGTTATGCTTTTTGAGCTTGCTCAATAAAGCTAATAGCATCGCCTACTGTTTGAATTTTCTCAGCTTGATCGTCTGGAATAGACATTTCAAACTGATTTTCAAACTCCATAACCAATTCAACGATATCTAAACTGTCTGCGCCCAAGTCGGTTGTAAAGCTAGCTTCTGGCTTTACTTGCGTCTCATCACATCCTAGTTTATCTACTATGATTTGTGTTACTTTTTCTGCAATGTTTGTTGTTGACATTTTCTATTTTATTTAAAGTTTCGGCAAAGATAGCTACTTTTGCAATTCTTCAAACCTAAAATTGAAAAAAAGCTTAAAATAGATGTTAGAGCGAGTATTTGCCTATTTCAATCAACTAAATCCACGACAGAAAGATGCTTATCAACAGCTTTATAACATTTATAAAGAATGGAATGATAAAATCAATGTAGTTTCACGTAAAGATTTTGATAACTTTTATGTGCATCATGTTCTACATTCGCTAGCTATAGCTAAGTTTGTTCAGTTTAAAAAGGGTACTTTAATTATGGATTTAGGTGCTGGTGGAGGATTCCCGTCTATACCTTTAGCCATTATGTTTCCAGAGGCTAAATTTTTGGCAGTAGATTCCATTCAGAAAAAATTAAAGGTCATAGACGGCGTAGCTGAAACACTAGATTTGAAGAATGTAAAAACACACTGGGGGAGAGCAGAGGATATCAAACTGCAGTTTGATTTCATTGTTACTCGAGCGGTAGCTCCTATGTCTGATTTATTGAGGTGGTCTAGGGGGAAAATTCACCCCATATCCTTTAATGAACTTGATAACGGATTGATAGCTTTGAAAGGCGGAGACTTGACAGAGGAAATTAAAGAAACAAAGCGAAAAATAAAAATTAAACCAATTTCGGATTATTTTAAAGAGGATTTTTTTGAAACGAAGGTGATTACCTTTGTCAAACCGAGTTCATAACAAAAGCTAAGTAAACGACTTAAATCTAGTAAATTATGACAGAACATTTGAAAGAATATCTTTATGAAACTAAATTGGTTTTGATGACTAATTTAGATGACCTCATTGCCTATTATTCTGGCTCGCAGGAAAAAAAATCTGTAGTACTATTTATGGTTGTATTAAGTGCTATACTGGTCTGTCTAGGTCTAAATTTTGATAAACCTCTTGTTATTTATTCCGGTTTATTAATTAGTCCATTTATTTTTTCTTTCCTACAATTTACCATTGGTGTTTACAAGAGAAAAAGCGACCTGGTTATTGCAGCCTTGATAAAAATTTTTGTTGGTGGATTGGTTACCTTTCTTATAGGACTCATTTATTTTTACATTGCTCCTTTCACCTATAATATTCAGACAATTGGAAATTGGGCAGAGGTAGATATAGCCACCTACTTGGCTGTATTTCTAATAGCCATTTCTATATTCTTGTTTAATTCACATCGAATTTCTATGATTATTTGGATATTGAAATTTCTAGTCAAATGGCCAGTATTGATTATTGCCTCCTCTGTCATGTTTATCCAGAGAGACGGAGTAGCAATTTATGAAATAATCATTCGATATAAATTACTTTTTCTTTTGTTATTCATGGGCTTGTCCACCTTATTATATTTATCAAGAGTCTCGAGAGAGGGCATCAAAAATAATCGATTTAAATGGATTTATTTCGTGACAACATTAGTTTGTTTTCTTTTTGGCTTATACTTTAGTTCCACTGAACTGACCAGGGCTACTACAAGGTATAATCTTGAAAATTATATTGAGAACGAGCTGGCATCGCAATCTTTTACAGTCCATAATTTTGTAATAGATAAATGGATGAAAGAGGTGATAATTTATTATTCAGGGAATAAGCCTTCTAAAAGTCAGGATGCTGATTTAAAAAAGAAGTACCACCTAGAGGGTTATCATTTTGATTACAGAGAATTTAGATAGATGAGTACACAACAAAAAATAGCATTTCATACGCTGGGCTGTAAGCTAAACTTCTCTGAAACATCTAGTCTCGCTAATGAAGCTATAGATGCAGGTTTTCAGCGTGTCGATATCAGTGAACAAGCGGATGTCTATGTCGTGAATACCTGCTCAGTGACAGAAAATGCTGATAAGGAGTGCCGATATATCGTTCGGAAAATTAAAAGAACTGCACCAGATTCTAAAGTGATTATCATAGGTTGTTATGCTCAGTTAAAACCGAAAGAAATCGCTGAAATTGAAGGTGTAGATATGGTTTTAGGCGCAAGTGAGAAATTTAATTTGCTAGAAAATATTGATCAGATAGATAAAGGTGCAGCCATAGTTAAAGCAGAGGATATAAAAGAAATCAATGAGTTTGTGCCGTCTTTTTCTAGTGGAGATCGAACGAGAACGTTTCTCAAAGTGCAGGATGGTTGCGATTATTTCTGTACCTTTTGTACTATCCCATTAGCGCGGGGTAGAAGTCGGAGTCAATCTATCGAAAAGACACTTTTGGTTTTTGATCAAGCTGTAAAAACTGGTGTACAAGAGATAGTGTTAACAGGTGTCAATACAGGTGATTTTGGAAAAACCACAGATGGTAAGAAAAGAACAAATGAGACTTTTTTTGATTTGGTCAAGGCTATTGATACGGCTTATAAAGGAAGGGGGATACGTGTGCGCGTTTCTTCTATTGAACCTAATTTATTGACAAATGATATCATTGACTTAGTGGCAGAGAGCGATGTATTCATGCCACATTTTCATATACCATTGCAAAGCGGCTCCGATGCTATGCTAGTGAGTATGCAGCGAAAATATGATTCAAATTTCTATCGCAATAAAATTGAGCATATCAAAGATAAGATGCCTCATGCCTGTATAGGCGTGGATGTTATTGTAGGTTATCCAGAAGAAACTGATGAATTTTTCGAGGAGAGTTATATATTCATTCAATCTCTACCAGTATCATACCTACACGTGTTTACATATTCTGAGCGCGCCAATACCAGAGCAGTAAAATCAGATTCCTTTATACCTATGGAGATTCGAAGAGCGCGCAATAAACGTTTGAGAATTTTATCAGATAAATTGAAAAATAAATTTTATTCTGATCATTTAGGTAGTCTTTACCCAGTGCTTTTCGAGCATGAAAACGATAATGGATTTATGAATGGATATACTAATAACTATATACGTGTTCGTACAAACTATGATGCATCTAAAGTTGGTAAAGTTTCGAACTTTCAAATAGAAAAGTTGAGTCCATTTTTATTTACTGAAGGTAGATTTATTTGATTCACTCTGTTTAAAAAAAATCAATGAATCGAGCAGAATTAATTTCTGAATTGAAGCGAATAAAAACTTTCGCAGAAACTTCTAAAGCAAATCGTTTTTTGCATAATCCAATTCGTTACCTAATTTCCATTATCTATTCCCGAGTGCTGCCATCACTAGGCGATTTTACTTTTAAAACCTCTGTTAAGACCTTTTGGGGTCAAAATATACATATTGTTCTACCTGCTTCTATTGATATTTATTTATCAGGTGGTAAGACACATGATTCAGAGATACGTTTAGCTATATTTTTGGTGAATGAATTGAAAAATGATAGTTGTTTTCTAGATATAGGTGCGCATTACGGTTACTTCACCATGCTAGCAAGTCATTTACTTGAGGCTGGCAAAGTATATTCTATTGAGCCATCTACGAAGACCTATCAAGTCCTAGAAACCAATTGTAAAGATTTAGGTAATGTCGATTTATTTCATTGCGCTTTGACAGATTCAGATGAAAAAATTGAATTCTATGAGTTCCCAACTTATTATTCTGAATATAACACTTTTGAGTTAGAACAATATTCTAATCAAAAGTGGTATGATAAGGGTAAAATTATCAAACACGTTATCGAAGGAAAGAAAGGAGATACTTTGATTCAATCATTGGATGTAATACCTCGTGTAGTAAAAATAGATGTAGAAGGAGCAGAATACGCTGTATTAAAGGGTCTTCGGTCTTTTATATCTACGAATTCTCCTTTGATTGTCATGGAATTTGCTGCCTCATACAGAGGTAATATAAATCATAAAAAAGCTCATCAGTTATTACAGGACTGGGGTTATAAACCATTCTATATTGATAGTTCAGGTGAAGTGAATCGTATTGAATCAGATATGGATACTTATCTCAATATTATCGAATTGGATTCAGATAATATTGTTTACAAGAAATAAAGTTCTGAATTATAATCCCTTATCTTAACAATTATTTATCTTCAAAAAAATAACTATAGGGCACCAAAGTTGGACCAAACACATAATGCTGGGCGATTACATATTCCTTCGTGTATGAATTATATGCCCAATATTTATTGATGTTAAACGGAAGTTTTTTCCCAGCGGCATCTACTGCCACATCTAGTTCCATATTGTTAAAAGTAGAAGGCATTCTAAAAATTTGGATAAAACGTTTCTCATTCAATACATCTACAATCTCTATTGTATAGTCAGGTTTAGCTTTTTTGATATAGTTTATAGCACTGTCATTCTTAATTCTCCCTTCAAAATTTTTGGATTCAAACTCTAAGAGAAATTGGATAACATGTTCTTTATTCAATGGTTTATTAATTTTTATAGAATCTATAAATGGGTCTATTTTCACTAGATCTTCATCTTTTGTCAGCCGAAAAGAAAATTGTGGTCGATCATGAAAGTTTACCACGATTGTTTTTATTTTATCAATGGGTGTAGAAAACACTTCTTTACTATACCATGCGTCCGGGTTAGCAGGAAATCGGTGTTTCAAATCTATCGATTTAATTCCCGGTATTCTCACTAGATATGGATCAGCTGAAACTATGCCATTTTCGCTCAATATCATGTTATTTCCACTCCCCATTTGACTACCTACAAAAAAGTTTTTTAGTTCATTCCCCTCTTTATCAAGAATTTTAATTTCCTTGCCTAATGTTCTTAAATCCTGAATGGCTATTTTTCTCATGGAGTCGCCTACGGGCATTTCAATTTGAAGTTTATTTAGAGTATTTAACAAGATTATCATTTTATCGTGATCAGCATAAATACTATCATTAACCTTCCATTTTTTGTCAGTTTTTGTAATTACTGTTTTATTACCTTGCTTGTCCGCTATAATTATTTGTCCAATAGTACTGATATCGGATATATTAAATACAGTTTCTTCAAAATTTGATTTAGATTTTGTGTATTTAAGATAAGCTAATACACCTATTAAGCTCAGCACTACAATAATTAAGGATAGATTTTTTTTCAACTTGACTTGTATTTTATAATGTGATCAATTCTTGCTTGATAGGAACAAAGGTACAGATTATTTTTCTTCAATAAATTAATTAGATAGTTTAAATAAAAAGAAGTAGTCATAAAACATGGTCACACAAATAGTTGACTACGTAATAGACAATTCAGCATTAAGTTTTATGAAAACAAATCTTGATGGCTGCATGCTTATATTTACCATCCTGCATAGCCTCATAACTTATTTGTTTTTGTTCTTGAAGTATTCTTAATATGTTTTCTTTTAGAATTCCACTTCCTTTGCCGTGAATAACTATAAGCTCATCTGAATTTCTATAACATGCATGAAATTCTTCCTGAAATGCCTGAATTTGCATTTCTAAAATCTTTTCCTTTGGGATTTTTTTCCAATGAACGAAAAGGTTTTCAATATGTAGGTCTATCTCTGAAATCTTTAAAGGTCTCGATTCAATATGTGTTATTTCATTTTTACTATCATGAATTTTATCTAAATCTATAATTTCGTTTTCCGAGGTTAATTTTGAAATTTGTTCCCATTCTTCAAATCCATCATTCAATAGAACTCTAGCTCTTTGCCCTTGGAGTTCTAGTATAGTACCTCTCCATGATTGATTTATCCATTTAACTCGATCTCCAATATTTGGATTTTTCAACATAGCTGTTTGTAACTTGTCGTAAAAATAATTAATATCGAACTAATTTCGTGGTTTGTTTGTTCAAAAACCGAAACTAAAAACAATTTATATTAAATATTTATCATGATAGAAACGGAATGCTTAATTATTGGTTCAGGTCCAGCTGGTTATACTGCTGCTATTTATGCTTCGAGGGCTAATTTAAAACCATTAATGTATCAAGGCCTTGAGCCTGGAGGTCAGTTAATGACAACGAATGAAGTGGAGAATTTTCCTGGTTATCCTCATGGAATTCAAGGACCAGAAATGATGAAAGAACTTTATGATCAGGCTAAGCGATTTGATGCTGATATTCGACCAGGGTTAATTACGGAGGTAGATTTTTCTTCTGGTAAACCACCTTATATTTGCAAAAATGAAAAAGGTGAAGAGATATCGGCTCAGACCGTAATTATATCCACTGGAGCTACTGCCAAATGGTTAGGGATTCCTTCTGAACAAAGATTAAATGGCAGCGGTGTTTCTGCTTGCGCAGTCTGTGATGGCTTCTTTTATAGAGGTCAGGAGGTAGCTATTGTGGGAGCAGGGGATAGTGCCTGTGAAGAGGCCCTTTATCTCTCAAAATTATGTACGACCGTGCATATGTTGATTCGAAGGGATCAAATGAGAGCAAGTAAGATTATGCAAGACCGCGTATTAAGAACTTCGAATATCAAAGTTTACTGGAATAGTGAAACGGATGAAATTCTAGGCGATAAGGTCGTAGAAGCTGTAAGAATAAAAAACACCAAAGACGGCAGTCTGCAAGAAATACCGATTACAGGATTCTTTGTAGCTATAGGCCATACTCCACAATCACAGATATTCTCCAAATATGTAGAAACAGATAATGATGGCTATATAAAAGTGATTCCTGGAACTACAAAAACGAATGTAGAAGGGGTATTCGCTTGTGGGGATGTCATGGATAGAAATTATAGACAAGCAGTTACAGCTGCGGGTACTGGATGTATGGCTGCGCTAGAAGCAGAACGCTATCTAGCTAGTAAACATTAGCTATTATTTGCTGTAATCTAGCTTTCTATCTACTAGACCTACGAACTGTTTGTAGATATCCTCCGTTTTGTCTACGCCGAATCTCACCGCAAACTTATCTATAACTTTCATACAAGCCTCTTTGGTATCGAGCTTATTTAGCCATACAAGACATTCTGTTAACTCCATAGAATTCCCCTTAAAAAATAGTTCTATCAAACCTATACGTGTATTCAAGTCTAAAAAACTATAAATGTCTCGGGTAGTTTTTTTATCATCGTGATGCAAAAAGTCCATAATGTCGCTTTTGCTCTTTTTATCATTCTCTATTACCTCTTCTATATTAGATTTGAGTTCAACCTTTTTTATTGATTCTTTTTCAGATTCCAAATTGACTACTTTTGGCACACTTTGCAGGTCTTGAAGTTTTTGTTCAGTGGGTTTAACTTCTGATTGGAATCCTTTTAAAACAGGACTACTCGTATTGTCAGATTTCCGATCAACGAGGTTCGAATCCATTGTTTCATTTGTTGTCAATTGCTCAGCATCTTCAAATATAGAAAGATCAATTACGGTTGTTTTTTCTTCTTTTGTTGGAATTTGGTTTTCTTCCACGCTTACATTTTTCTTTGAATCATCTATTCCTTCGCGGATATCTTCATTTTTATCAATAGATTCTGCTTTGAAATCTGATTTAGTTTTACTATTTTCAATTTCTATACTAGGCGCTTTTTGACTAAGATCAAACTCAATGGCAGGTATTTCATTCGATGGATAAAGATTTTTTATACTCGTGTACAATAGTCCAATATCACTGAGTAACAGGTCGCGATCTATTTCTCTAAACTCACCTACTTTAATTTCTACATAGGACTTGTAAATTCTTTTAATTAAATCGTCAATTGAGATTTCAGAATTATTACTCATAGATTCGATAATTATTGTATTATTGCTCTAAAATATTCATTTAGTGCAAAGAAACGGAAATTTTCATGGAAGAATAGAAGTAATTTGTGGTTCCATGTTTTCTGGTAAAACAGAGGAGTTAATTCGAAGATTGAATCGGGCTATAATAGCCAAAAAGCAGGTGGAGATTTTCAAGCCCATATTAGATACTCGATATAGTGAAAGTGAGGTCGTGTCGCATTCGAATCAGAAAATACCTTCTTTAGCAGTTTCTAACTCTGAATCTATCTTATTACTTGGGGAAGATAAAGATGTTATCGGTATTGACGAGGCTCAGTTTTTCGATGAGAATCTTCCAGAGGTATGCAATAAATTGGCAGCCAAAGGAATAAGAATAGTAATTGCAGGCTTAGACATGGATTATCTGGGAAAACCATTTGGAGTAATGCCAGCACTTATGGCTATCGCAGATGAGGTCGATAAGGTACATGCTGTCTGCATGCAATGCGGAGAACCAGCGCTTTTTAGCCACAGACTAGTAAAGGTCAACTCTACTATCTTACTTGGAGAAAAAGGGGAGTACGAACCTAGATGTAGATTCTGCAACAAAATTTAAACAAAATCTCTCTTTTTTTAATATAATTATTCATACATTTGCGTTTTACATTTAATAAAATAAATAAGAAATGAAGAAAATTTTACTTTTAACAATCAGCCTTATTAGTTTGACTGTTTTTGGGCAGGATTTACCGCCTTTAAGCAATTTGACGGACTTAGATATTGCAAAAATTAAAGCTAGGCTAGCGATTAATGAAAATTATAAAAAGCAATTAAAACCAAGATCTTCCACCGAGAAGTTTATGATGAATTACCCAACTTGTGATAGTATACAGAAATCATATAGTCAAGGTATTTTTGAAAAAGGTTATGGTTGGTCTACCAATAGCAAGTATGATACGCTTACCCTACCTAACACCCCTGCTGCTTTTAATTCGGTAGGCATTATTCAAGGTTTTTGGCAGTTATCCTACCTAGACAATAATAACGTTATTAGAAATATTAATATTGATAGTTCTACTATTACAATTGATTCTATAAATCCGGTATTGATTTATACACGAAACAATACTTCTCAAGATGACACGCTTTATATTTTTGTTTATGAAGACTCGTTCAATTATGGAGTTAATCCTAGTACAGGTTTCAAACAAGATATCACGGGTGTGAGATTGGCTAGTTCTGATACAGTGATTTTAAAGAATGCTACAGATATTGATACCTATATGTATAGAAAACAAACTACCTTGTCGAAAGGAAATGGGTTTTTAGTGAAAGTTAAGTTTGTAGGACATATAGAAAACAACGTAAGAGGCATTGCCACCTATAGCACAAATTGTGGTACTAATGGTGACGGATTTGCTCTCCAAACAAGTTATGGATATTCGCACTCATCACATGTTGTAAAACCTACCACTGGTAATCCCTATAGACTATCCTTATGGAATAGTGGCGATTTAAATACAACAGAGACTTGTAAGAAGTTTTATGTTCAAAATTGGCTAATTTATCCTTATATATCTGCTGTAGTAGAGCCAAATATTAGTATAACTAAGGCCCAAAGTTATCAGCAGGTCTGTAAAGATGCTCAAGTTCAATTAAATGTCACTGCCACAGGCTATAGTGGGCCAGTTACTTATACATGGTCTCCTGCCACAGGTCTTAGTGCTACTAACATAGCGAATCCAATAGCCACTGTAGGAAACGCAAATGTGACCTACACCGTTACGGTTACTGACGGTTCCAATCCTAAAACTGCTACTACTGTAATCGAGTCTTTTTCAATGTCTGCAACAATGGCTAATAAAACATTGACAAGTTGTGCTGATACCAACCAAAACTTAACAGTTACAGTTACTGGGGGTGGTACAATTCCGAAAACTTATGCATGGAGTAAAGGAGCTTCAACTACCGCCACTACAAATAAAGTTACTTCAGGTGCGTATACGGTCACAGTATCAAATGCTTTTTGTTCAGTCACCGCTACAGCCAATGTTAATTTAAATACATCTGATACGAACGTTATGGACTTTTCAGTAGATCCTGCTTCTCCATGTGTAAATAAAGATGTTACATTTACGAATAGTTCATCTAAACTTGATTGGAAGTATGTTTGGAGAAATGGAGCTACTCAGATTTCTACAGCTACGGTTCCTACAGGATATAAATTCCCTGCTGCTGGAAATGTACAGATAAATGTTACATCTAGTTTTGGAGCTTGTAATGTTGGGCCTGTTACTAAGACCATTGTAGTTAAATCAGCCACAGCCCCAGGTTGTGGAGCCTCTATTTCTAACAATATAGACAATGATATTCAAGTCTACCCTAACCCAGTCCGTGATGGTAAAGTGTTTATTCAAAATGATTTGAATACAAGCATATCCTACAAAGTTACAGATATGTTAGGCAAAGTAGTCACTGCAGATAAATTAGTGTCGAATAAAGATGGGCATATTGATTTATCGGGTGCGCCAAATGGAATCTACTTTATAGAAATAGATAGTAAAGGGGATCGCATGATTAAAAAGATTATTGTAGATAAGCAGTAAGCTTTGTTATTTTAAAATAGGAAAATTAAATGGAGACCTATTTGGTCTCCATTTTTTATATATTTAGTTTTCCTTTTTCAAAATTATAAGAATTTCTGTTGTATATTTGTGACTCTTAAAGAAAGTGAAGAAAGAGATTGAAAAAGCAAAACAATAATTATGTAGTCATTTTGGCGGGAGGCATAGGAAGTAGATTTTGGCCTCAAAGCAGAGTGGCGAAACCCAAACAATTTCTCGATGTATTAAATACAGGCAAAACCTTGATTCAATCGACTTTTGATCGATTCAAAACCATGGTGCCATCTGAGAATATATACGTAGTGACTACTATTGAGTATTATGGATTAGTCATGGAGCAGCTAGAACATTTGAGTCCTGAAAATCTAATCTTGGAGCCTGAAAGAAAAAATACAGCACCATGCATTGGCTATGCCTGTTATAAAATAGGTAAAATTAATCCAAGGGCGAATATTCTTATAGCTCCTTCCGATCATATTATATTAGGCGAAAAGAAATTCGAAGCTATCGTTTTAAATTCATTTAGTTTTGTTGAACGAAAGAGTGCATTAGTAACTATTGGTATAAAGCCAAATAAACCTGCAACAGGCTACGGATACATTCAATATGTAGAAGATGAATCGAACCTATTTAAAAAGGTAAAGACGTTTACTGAAAAACCAAGCGAAGAGCTAGCTAGAACATTTCTGAAGTCTGGAGATTTCTTATGGAATGCAGGAATTTTTGTATGGAATATTCAGACATTCATGAAGAATTTTGAGAGGTATCTTCCAGAAATGGGAGAGTTAATTCAAAGCATTTTAGCAGATATCAATACTGTCAGAGAGTCTGTGGCTATGAATAATGTTTATAGTCAATTTAACAACATATCTATTGACTATGGTTTGATGGAAAAAGCTTCTGATGTCTATGTAATTCCTGCTGATTTCGAATGGTCAGATTTAGGTTCTTGGTCGTCGATTTATGAATCCCTAGATAAAGATTATTTAGGAAATGCCACAACAAATAATTTAGTAAAGATTTATGACGCAAGTAATAATCTGATAGTGGCCCCTAAGGGTAAACTAGTTATTGTGCAAGGTATAGAGGGAAAATGTATCGTGGATACTAAGGACGCCTTGATGATTTTGAAATTAGACAAAGAGCAAGAAGTAAAAAACTTTACGACCGACTTAAAAAGAGATAAACTTGATAAATTCCTCTAGATGTCTATTGAAGTCAGAAATCTCACAAAAAAATACGATGAGCAGATAGCGCTTAATAATATTTCTTTTGAAATACCAAAAGGGAATATTGTCGGCTTTCTAGGACCTAACGGAGCAGGGAAATCTACGACAATGAAGATTTTAACAGGCTTTATTCCCCAGACATCTGGTATTGCGCGCGTTTCAGGCTTTGATATAGCCGAATCGCCTTTAGAGGTAAAAAAGAGAGTAGGGTATTTGCCCGAAGCCAATCCTCTCTATAAGGATATGTACGTCAAGGAATATTTGCATTATGTAGCTACGATATTTCATCTGCCAAATACTTTGGCTAAAGTTCAGGAGATGATAGCTATGACAGGTTTAACTAAGGAACAGGATAAGAAAATTCATCAATTATCAAAGGGATATAAACAGCGAGTTGGTATAGCACAGGCTATTATTCATAATCCCGAGGTATTGATTTTAGACGAGCCGACATCTGGTCTCGATCCTAATCAATTGGACGAAATAAGAAAATTGATAGTAAAGATAGGGAAGGAAAAAACAGTATTGCTATCTACACATATTATGCAGGAAGTAGAAGCCATGTGTGAAAGAGTGATTATTATAAATAAAGGTGAAATTGTGGCGGATAATTCTACTGCGAATTTGCGAAAAATGGGCTCAAAAGAAGCTATCTTAACTGTTGAGTTTGCCAGTGATATTTCTATAGAAGAATTGAAACAAGTAAGGAATATTGGAAAGATAGAGTTAGTGAAAGACAAGCTATATCGTATTTATCTTAATGATCCCAAGGTTGATATCCGTCAGGATGTTTTCCAATTTGCTGTTCAGAAGAATTGGTCAATAGTGGGCATGCAACTAGAGGAAAAGGATTTAGAAGGTGTATTTAAAGAATTAACTAATAAGTAATGAAGGCAATTTTTCTTCGAGAAATCAATTCTTTTTTTTCATCCATGATAGGCTTTCTCGCTATGGGTTTTTTTATAACCATTACAGGCTTAGTTTTATGGTTTTTTCCTGAATATGATATTCTAGAATATGGTTATGCCACATTGGAGTCATTTTTTACCTTAGCTCCTATACTTTTTTTATTCATTATTCCAGCTATTACTATGAGATTGTTTAGCGAAGAAAAGCAAATGGGTACGCTCGAGTGGTTATATACCAAGCCTTTTACGGATCGAGATATTTTACTAGGAAAATTTTTAGCTAGCCTTTTCATTATTCTAGTTGCCTTGATTCCTACTTTGATTTATTACTTTTCCATCTATCAGCTCGGTTATCCAAAAGGCAATATTGACAATGGAGGAGTGATAGGTAGTTATTTTGGTTTAGTGCTTCTCGCTTCTGCGTTTTGTGCTATAGGACTTTTTTGTTCTGCCATTACGGCTAATCAAATAGTTGCATTTATAATCGCTGCAGTTATATCCGCTCTGTTTTTTTGGGGATTCGATTTGGTTTCGAAATTTAGTTTATTTGAAGGTAATTTAGAATACTTTCTCAAAAATCTAGGGATAAGCTACCACTATGATAGCATTTCGAGAGGAGTACTAGATACTAGAGATTTGATATATTTTATTTCAATTTGTTTCTTTTTCCTTTATTTGACGCATTTTCAGTTAGACAGACGAAAGATTTAATGAGTCTATAGTTTCAAGTTCTAAGTTACAAGTAACTTGGTTTTATTTTTGTAGTATAAATTTAACATCATCTAGCTTTAAACTTTCAACTAGTAACTTTTAGAATGAATCTCGACGAATTTCTTTCTATCCGCGACACTCTTCCAGAGCAACCTGGAGTATATCGCTATTTCGATGAGGAGGAAAATTGGTTATATGTAGGTAAGGCGAAAAATATCAAGAAACGCGTGTCTCAGTATTTTCTAGAGAATAAAATAGTAGCTTCTCGAATTAGGCTTATGGTCAAACAAATAGCTCGAATAGAAGTGACTATAGTACCTAATGAAAATGATGCTTTGATTTTGGAGAATAGTTTAATAAAAGAAAATCAACCTAAATATAATATTAGATTAAAAGATGATAAGACCTATCCATTTATCGTGATAAAAAATGAACGCTTCCCACGAATCTTTTTTACCCGAAAGTACTACAAAGACGGTTCTGAATACCTAGGACCATATACATCTGTGATTACAGCAAAAGATATTTTTAATACCATAACAGCTCTTTTTCCACTTCGAACATGCACATTGAATTTGTCAAAAGAAAATGTCAGTAAAAAGAAATTTCGCGCATGCTTAGAATATCATATTGGAAATTGTTTAGCCCCTTGTGAAGCCAAACAATCAGAAGATGATTATGCTCAGAATATCAAAAAAATAAAAGATATACTGAAGGGAAAATTTTCTCAGGTCAAAGATTATATGACTGCTCAAATGGAGAAAACTGCTGAAAGTTTAAAATTCGAAGAAGCAGAGCAATGGAAGGAAAAATTAAAAAAATTGGGTGAATTTGAAACCAAGTCTGTCATATTTAATCCCAAATGGAATCATATTCTCGCAGTGAATATATATACAACCGTGTCAAAATGTATCTTGAACTATCTCAGGGTGGAGAATGGCACTATAGTAAGTTCGAAGAGTTTTGAGGTTGAACGAAAACTTGAAGAAAACAATAAGGAAGTTTTGGAACAATTTATTTCTCAGTTTTTATTGACATATAAAGAAATAGAAGAGGTCGTTATCCCTTTCGAAATAGCTGAATTGCCTCATAAAATAAAACAAGTCATACCATTGTTAGGTGATAAGAAAAAATTACTGGATGTTTCTTATACCAATGCGCGAAGTTTTGCTATGACACTCTTTTCCGATCCTAAGTTTGAGAAGAAGCGTAATGAATTTAATGTATTGAAAGAACTTCAAGATAAGCTCAGATTAAATCAACTGCCTATTCATATCGAATGCTTTGATAATTCAAATATTCAGGGAACCAATCCGGTGAGTGCCTGCGTGGTATTTCGGAACGGTAAACCAGCAAAGAAAGATTATAGACATTTCCATGTCAAATCCGTAGATGGTCCAGATGATTTTGCTTCTATGAAAGAAATAGTTACTCGTCGGTATAAGCGTATGGTCGAAGAAAATGAAACGCTACCGCAGTTAATAGTGATAGATGGAGGTAAAGGTCAGCTAAGCCATGCCTTAGAATCGTTAAAAGATTTGGGTTTAGAGTCTAAGGTTACTATAATCGGTATAGCTAAGAAATTAGAGGAAATTTATTTTAAGGACGATCCTATACCCATGTATATTGATAAAAAAAGTCCCGCACTTAAACTAATTCAGCAGATGCGTGATGAAGCGCACCGCTTTGGTTTGAGTTTTCACAGACAGCTTCGTTCTAAAGCAATGATTCAGTCCTCGCTTAATAATATCGAAGGAATAGGCAAGACAACTGTGACAAAACTTCTTCAGAAGTATAAGTCTATTTCTAATATGAAAGAGGCAGATAAAGAAGAACTTATAAGCCTTATAGGAGTGCAGCGTACGAAAATTCTGATAGATTTTTTAAATAATGGAATTATTTAAGGGTTAAGCCTCGATAAAATTTTAGGAAACTTTAAAAACTATTTCAGTTTCCATAGATTTTTTTATTTAGCTTTGCAGCCGAATGAATAAAGAATCTATTTTAGAACTAGCGAGGACGCTTTTTTTTGAGCGTGGTATCAAGGCTGTCAATATGGACGATATCGCCACTGCGCTAGGTATTTCTAAGAAAACCATTTACGCTCATTTTACCAGTAAGGATGAAATAGTCGAATGTGAAATCGATAGTCATATTTCAGAACACGCATGCGGAATAGATCGAGTGAAAACTTTAGCGAAGAATGCGATAGACGAATTGAGGTTGATTTATCAAATGGATATGGAGACCCATCGCAAAATGAAACCAATTTTCGTGGCTGATATCCAGAAATACTATCCCCATTGCTGGAAAAAATTGCAAGATTTTTTTAAGACCTGTGTTTTAAAAACCATTGTAGAAAATATGCAGCGAGGTCAGGAAGAAGGTCTCTATAGAAGTACTATAGATGTTGAGTTTATAGCTAGTCAATATTTTCATAGTATATTCAATATGGTTGATTTTTTCGCACAGCAGCGCAGTCGATCCTTTGGTGAACTAGAAAAAGAACTTATGTACTATCACATTAATGGCATTGGTACACCTAAAGGAATTAAATATTTAGATAAAATAAATTTTGAGTTATAATATATGAATAAATTAATTGTACTACTAGTTACTAGTTTTATACTTCCCGGTCTATACGCTCAGCAAAGTGTGTTTACTGTAGAAGCTGCTATTGATTATGCACTAAAGCATAACTACAATCATCAAAAGAATCAATTGGAAAAATCAATAACCTATGAAAAAACTCAAGAGGTTTTGACGCAAGGTTTTCCAAAGATAAACGGTTCTATAGCCTACCAAAATCAATTCATAGTGCCTACGAGTGTCATACCGGGCGATGCTTTCGGTGCTCCAGGACAATTGATTCCAGTGCAGTTTGGGATAAGCAATACTATGAATGCCAATATAGGTTTGCAGCAGCTTATCTTTGATGGTCGCTACCTCGTGGGGGTGCAGGCGCGCGCATCTATTAAGGAACTTGCCAATCTACAAGTCAAAATGAGCGAGCGTGATGTCAAAGTATTAATCTCCAAGAACTATTTTCAAGCAGTAGCAGCAAAAAAGAGCTTGAAATCACTCAAAGAAAGTAAACTTGTTATCGAAAAATTATATGACCAAACAAATAAAATCTATAAACAAGGTTTGATAGAAGAACTCGATGTCGAGCGATTGCAATACAACGTTAAGACCATAGAAAATGCAATATCTGTATTAGAAACTCAAAATCAATTAGCTATTTCTGCCTTGAAACTCAATATGGGTTTCCCAATGGAAGATAGTTTGATGATAGCGGAAGATGTAGCTCATATACTGCAAGAGGCTTTTCAGCAAAGTCCATTTATCGAAAATTTGGAAAATAGATTAGAGTTTAAACTCGCAGACCAAGCTATATTATTGAAAAAATATGATCTGAAACAAATGCGATATTCAGCGTTACCTAGTCTTTTTGGTGCTGCCAACTACGGATATAATTCATTCAGCAATCGCTTTAATTTTCTCAATAATAAATGGTATAATTTCGGAAATTTCGGTATTCAAGCCAATATACCCATCTTTGATGGTTTTACGAGAAAGAGTCAAATTAGCCAAGCCAAGCTAGCCTTGGAAAAAGCAGAAGTGGATAAACAAAATTTATACAATTCTCTCAAAATAGAAAATATGAATACCGTATTGACGCTTCGCAATAATATTAATGAATTTAAAAATCAAAAAGACATTCTCAAACTTTCAGAAAAAATAGAGCATAAAACTCAGGTGAAATATAAAGAAGGAGTCGGCAGTAGCTTCGAATTTGCTAATGCGCAAAACGAGCGTATCCAGCAATATTTAAAACTTCTACAGTCAGAATTAAATCTTTTAAATAGTCATATCGACCTCAAAAAAATTCAAGGAAAATTTTAATTTCAAATCAAATTTAAAAATATGAACAAGTATTTAACCATTATCCTAGTAGCGTCCTTACTTTTTTCATGTAAGTCGGATATAGAAAAATTAAGAGCAGAGCGCAGTGAGATAACCAAAGAAATTGCAGATTATCATGTGAAGTTAGAAAAAATCAATGAAGAAATAGCCAAGCTAGAGAAAAAATCGGAATCGGAAACTATTCTACCATATACGATTAGCTCACAGCCTTTTCAGCATGGGATAACTATTCAGTCTAGTGTCAGTACGGATCAGGATGTTATTTTGTATCCAGAATATGCTGGTTCTATTACTTGGTCCGTCAGTGAAGGTCAGCGTGTAGGTAAAGGACAAGTTCTGGCGAGTATCAATGATGGTGGTATGTCTTCTCAGCTCAAGCAAGCTCAGATTCAAGCGGATCTCGCAAAAACAGCTTTTGATAAGCAAGCTAGATTGTGGAACGAATATAAAATAGGTTCAGAGATACAGTATTTACAAGCAAAGACTGCTTACGAAGCTGCGCAAAAAAGTATATCTGCTATTCAATCGCAGTTATCACGAACTAAATTGAAAGCTCCATTTTCAGGTACGATTGATAATCTGATAGTCCAGTCAGGACAAGCTGTAGCGCCGGGTGTGCCTATAGCGAAATTAGTTAGTTTAGGTAACCTGAAAGTATCTGCTGATGTTTCCGAGCAGTTTATAAGTAAAGTCAAAGTGGGTACTCTGGTCAACGTGTATATACCTGCGCTAAATCGCACCATGCAGAGCAGAGTTGCTCGTGTATCGAGCGCTATTAATCCTAGTAACCGAACTTTTGCGGTAGAAATTCCCCTATCCAATGCCGATAATATGATTAAAACAAATATGAGTGCGAAATTGGATATAGTAGATTATCAAAATGCGAATGCACTTTCAGTCCCTAACAAAGCCATTGGAACGAATGCAAAAGGTGAGAAATATGTTTATGTCCTGAAAAAAATCAATAAAAATAATGCAGTAGCTTCAAAGACTATTATTCAAGTAGGGCAGGCCAATTCAGAAAATACAGAAGTATTACAAGGCTTGAATGTAGGTGATAAAATAATCTTAGAAGGCAATAAGTCGGTAGTAGATAATACTCCAGTGAAGTTTTAGCATTCTGAAAATAACCACATAGATCACATAGTGATGATTTCTAAGAAGTATATTAATGACTTAACCTATGAAGTTATTGGTAGCGCAATAGAAGTTCATAAATTTCTTGGAAGAGGCTTGCTTGAATCGATTTATCATAAATGTTTAATTGAAGAGTTACGACATAGAAAAATAAATTTTTACACAGAGTTTGTTATCCCTATAGTTTATAGAGAAAAGAAACTTGAAGTTGAATTTAGATGTGATTTATTTATAGAGAATTTAATTGTAGTTGAGTTGAAGTCTGTTACCGAATTTACTCCTATGTTTGAAGCGCAGCTTCTCACCTATATGAAATTATTACAAGCACCTAAAGGCCTACTAATTAATTTCAATTGTAACAATATTTTTAAAGAGGGACAGAAGACTTTCGTGAATGAATATTTCAAATCATTACCTAATAGTTAATTACAGAGAAATTAAAAAATAAAAAATTTTCATAATAAATATTCAAACCATACAAAACCTATGTGTCCTATGTGGTGAATATAAAATAAAAGTAAAAAAAATGAGTTTCAAACAAAAAGAATTCGGAATATCATCATGGGCTGTTGAGAACAGAGTGACTGTCTATATACTCACCTTTGCTATTGTGCTAATGGGAACCATAGCCTATGTGACCATGCCTCGTGAGGATTTTCCAGAAATTATCGAGAATAAAATTTTCATTTCATCTATCTATCCGGGCAATGCTGCTGAGGACGTGGAAAAATTAGTTACGGATCCTATTGAGAAGAAGATTAAGAACTTGTCTGGAGTAACTAAGGTCACATCGAGTTCATTCCAAGATTTTTCATTGATAGTAGCCGAGTTTGATGATAAGCATACGGTAGAACTAGCCAAGCAAAAAACCAAAGATGAAATCGATATGGTCAAGGCTGCGAATGACTGGCCTAAAATGGATAATGGCGGTAAAGTAGAGCCGACAATATTTAACATTAATATTGCAGAGGAAGTCCCGATTCTAAATGTCAATTTAAAAGGTGACTATCCTGCGCAGACTCTGAAAGACTATGCCAAAATTATTAAAGATGATGTCGAGAATATTGCAGAGATTAAGAAAGTAGAAATTCTCGGCGTCGGTGACAAAGAGGTAGAAATAGCACTAGATTTATTCAAGATGGCGAGTGCTGCTGTCAGCTTTGACGATGTGCAGCGTGCTGTGCAGGGCGAGAATATGACTATATCTGGAGGTAATATCGAAAATGGCGGTAAGAAATCCAATATTCGTGTAATAGGAGAGTTTGACAATCCCGATGAACTCAATCAAATCGTCGTAAAATCTTTTGGAGGTTCAGTTCTATTGCGCGATATAGCTGAGGTACAATTTAAGGAAAAAGAGCGAACGACTTATGCTCGCGAGTCAGGAAAAGAAGTCGTCATGATCAATATCAAAAAGCGCTCGGGTACCAATATGATTCATGCGATAGAAAAGGTCAAAGAACGTATAGAAGCACTAAAAAAAGCGGATATACCTCGAGATATATCCATTGAATATACCGGCGACCAATCTTCGAGAGTGGAACATGCCGTCGATGAATTATCCAATCATATTCTCTTTGGAATTATCCTAGTTATGGCAGTGCTTATGTTTACTATGGGATTGCGAAATTCATTATTCGTAGGTTCGGCTATTCCGCTTTCCATGTTGATGGCATTTGCTTTTTTAGATGCTTATGGTGTTACCCTCAATACTATGGTTCTCTTCGCTTTGGTTATGGGATTAGGTATGCTTGTGGACGATGGTATCGTGGTGGTGGACAATGTCTTTGCGAATATGCAGAAGGGTATGGATAGAATATCCGCTTCAAAAATCGGTATTGGGGAAATAGCTTGGCCAGTGATATCCTCTACCGCCACGACCTTGGCAGCCTTCTTCCCTCTAGGTTTATGGCCCGGTACTATGGGTAAATTTATGATTTATTTCCCTGCGACCTTATCGGTTGTACTAGGAGCATCGCTTATTGTAGCTATGATTATCAATGCTTCTATGACAGGGGGCTTTATGGCACTGAAAGATGAAAATATTTCTTATGAAAATTTGAAAAAATATACTCGCTATCTACTATTGATAGGTGTGTTTTTCGCTATTCCTGGGTGGATGGGAAAGGCTGAGATGTTTACAGAAAATCCTATTCCATTCGCTACTGGATTGAGAGTGATAGCCCATTTGAGTTTTATCATAGTAGGATTTTTATGGTTGTATCATCATTATATATTTAATGCTACACAGACTTTTCAGCATCATTACTTCCCGCGTTTTGAGAATTGGTATGCTCGAAGATTAGCTTGGCTATTTGAAGACAAACGATATAAATCCAAGGTTCTTACTGTACTTTTTAGTTTGCTGATACTTCCATTGTTTTGGATGATTAAGCGACGTGATTTTTCTTTTTCGAGACCGCAAATCTCACTTTATTCTATAGTGTGGTTATTGTTTCTTTCATTTATTTTATTTTTTAAAATATTTCCACGAAAAGTCTGGTTTTTCCCCGACAACATTCCAAATCAAAATATTGTCTATGTAGAGTTTCCGCAGGGTACACCGATAGAAAAAACGAATGATGCAACACGACAAGTAGAAAAGCAAGTTCTGAGTATATTGGAGAAATATAAAAAAGTCAATCCAGCTCCTAATTTCTTAGTTCAATCGGTAGTAACCCAAGTAGGTGAAGGCGCTGGAAATCCTAGAGTGGATATGGGGAATAGTTCTGAGACTCCATTCAAAGGAAAAGTAACTGTCCTCTTTCAAGAATTCAAAGAGCGTAAAGGAGTCAATACGCAGGAGATTTTAAATGAACTGCGTGCTAACATCAAACCGATTCCTGGCGCCAAAATTACCATAGAGAAAGAAAGTAATGGTCCACCTGTAGGATATCCTATAAGTATAGAGCTGCAAGGCGAGGATTATGATGCCATGCTAGCCGAGAGTAATAAAATTATCGATTTTATCAATTCTAAAAAAATACCTGGAATTGAGAAATTGAGTACGGATATCAATAAAGATAAATCTGAACTCAAAATGAATATCGATAGAACCCTTGCAGGAAATTTAATGACCTCAACAGGTGCTGTAGGATTTAATTTAAGAAGAGCTTTATATGGACAAGAAGTTTCTACATATAAAGAAGGCGATGACAATTATAAAATTATGATGCGCCTCAATGCAGATCAACGAAAAGATGAGAGCCTTATCCTCAATCAGCCGATTACATTTAGAAATCAGATGAATGGTCAAATCATTCAAATCCCGATGGCTACTTTGGCTAAGACAGAGCAGACTTTCACCTTCAATCAAATCAATCACAAGGCAGGAAATCGCATAATGACCATTTACTCTAATTTATTGGATGGCTATAATGCCAATGAGATTATGCAAGAAATCAAGAATGAACTCAAGGTCTATAAACTCCCTGCGAAGATGAATTTTGGATTTTCGGGTGAGCAAGAAGAACAGAAGAAAAATCAGGACTTCTTGAATCGTGCATTATTACTAGCTTTATTCGGGGTCACTATGATTATTGTATTACAATTCAATTCGACGTCCAAGACCTTTATCATCATGGCGACGGTGCTTTTGAGTTTCTCAGGGGTATTCTTCGGCTTGACCTTTGCCAATATGGACTTCGTAGTACTCATGACTATGATGGGTATCATATCGCTCGTAGGTGTGGTGGTGAAAAATGGTATCGTCTTAATGGACTTTTTTATCCTCCTACTCGATAAGAAAAAATCAGAGCTGGGAGTCGAGACCCACGAAGATATTCCTATGGATCAGTTCGTCATCTGTATCGTAGAGGCAGGTCGTTCACGTTTGCGACCAGTACTCCTGACAGCTACGACAGCAGTCTTGGGCTTGATACCTCTGGCTATCGGTTTAAACTTCAATTTCTTTACCTTCCTTACCGATTTGAATCCGCATATCTACCTCGGAGGCGACAATGTTATCTTCTGGGGACCGCTAGCATGGACGATTATCTTTGGCTTGACCTATGCGACCGTCTTAACCTTGGTCATGGTGCCTGTTATGTTCTATCTCGTCAGCAAGTGGAAGCATAATATCAGACGAAGAAAGTTGGCGAGATTGGAGAAGGAAATGGTGGGGTAAGGTAAGGTAGATATTGACTTGCGGAAAAAATAGTATTTCTTTGTTCAAAAGGAAATAGCTAATATATAATCCTTTTTTTAGATAGATTGATTTACAGAGGAATCCTTGCTGGGCGTTCGACTTTTTATTTTTATATTCGTTTTAGTATATATTGTGTAATAGAAATCTTTTCTGCAAATTCTTTGTCTTTGTCAGCATATTTAAAAAAGCCTTTTTCTAAAATACTTGAATTATCGTTAGTCCAAATTAGTAACTTGTCACAAATTTCCATGTTTAGTTCTTTGAATTCAGTTCTCTTGGTGTTCAAATCGTTATAATATGAATAAACAAAATCAACAAAGTTTGCAAAGCTATTATTGTTGAATTCAATTATCCAATGTTTAAGTAATTCATCAACATTATCTGTTAGTTTTACTATTTCAATAAATGCTTCGTGTTCAAATGACTTTTTGTTTTTTACCAATTCTGCCCACCAAGCAAACAAGAAATTTTTGATTGCAGTTTGTTCGGTTTCCTTCCAAGTATTCCAATTTCCATATTCAAGTTTCCCTAAAACTATAAATGTCGAAACGATAAAGTCTGTCGTAGATAATAGTTCAAATATCCTTGGTAAATAATGTTTATAGTCATCTTCATCGCCCCAAGTTGTCATTGCTTTTGCTGTGTATCTTGAAAGGTCTTCTTCTGTTAGGTCTCTTAATTGCTTTGAATGAATTTTTTCTTTATCCGTATTTAATATGCAACAAGGGCAACCATCCATTGTCGATTTATTTGGATAAGTCGAGAAAGTTGAGTATAAATTTTCAATTGAAGTTTTCAGTTCGTTCATTATATAGTTACAGTGTTTATCAGCCGACCCCAGTTCATTTCCCATTAGCTATCGCAGACTCATTTTACCTCAAAAATAAGCTTATAGGAATGAAAAGCGATGGATTTTTGGTGTATAATTTAAATAACCACTTACCTTATGAGTTGCTGTGAGCGATAAGCTAAATCAATGACTATTTATAAATTTATTAAACTCAGTTTTCCCTATCGGACTTTCAAACAAAGAGCCGTGCTCTCCACCTGCTATTTCTACAAACTGGCTTTTTTGACAATTGGTGCAGTTAAGTATATCTTGTTTGAAAGTAGGCCAAGTATATAGCTGTATAGGAGAGTCGCTTAAGCCTTGAACAAATAAAATGTCAGATTGAAACCCATTGGTAAAATTTAACAAGGACCTTTGAAAATAAGGATTAGGATTGCTTGCTGTCGTTCCATATACGTTTTTCAATTTAGTGCAAACGGCGCTGGGTTGAATTTGTCTATTTTCCTCTAGTTGACATCGATAAACTAGATTCAAGGGACCTGGCGCATTGGCTATAACTCCATTGGTCTGGTGCATGGTGTTTAATCTAGTCACCATATAACCTCCTTGGGAATGACCTCCTAAGAATATTTTCTTAACTGTTATCCCTAATTCTTGACTTGCTTTATTTTTCAGCCATAATAATGCAGCTTCACATTTGACAATATTATCACCTAACAAGACAAATTCTTGTGGATATGCTACGCTTACAATCATCATATCATTTCTATCCAAAATTCCTTTGAATTTGTCTAAAGTATTATTGGCAGCGGTCAGAATAGCACTATCAGAAGCTACTGTTCCATGAAATACAAGCAATACATCTAAGTCGTTTTTTGCTGGTTTGTCTATTACGACATCCACTCCAACTGAATTGTAAGAAATAGATTTAGTTTCTCGATAAGCTATCGGCACAGGAGTATCTTTATTGTCCTCCTTATTGCAAGAAAAAAGTATAACTGAAAGTAAAATTAATAATCTCATATTTTTTTCGTACCTGGTCCAGAAATAAAGCCTAGCACTTCTAGTTTGGTTTTCTGTGCCTTTTAATAAACTTATCTTAGCAAATATAATTAATTAAATAATTAATACCAATGAATATTAAAATATTCTATAAATAGACTGCCTGAATTCCTTGTATGTTGGCATACTGACGATAAGTGTCAGTTCCAAAATTATTTAAACAATATTTATATTATAAATAGTACTATTATCTTAAAAACAATCTAACAAATCAAGAAATTTCTTTTAAAATTTAATAATTATCTCTATATTTTTGTATTATAAAAGATTATTAACTAGTAAAATTAGATAATTATGAAAACACCATTTACCAATCGAAACAATTTTCTACGCTACATTTTCTCCCTAATGCTACTTGTAGGGTGGACTAATAGCTTAAATGCTACCCATATAATGGGCGGCGAATTGAATTATCAATTATTGGATACTCTCACAGGAAGGTATCGAATAAGACTTACGGTATATCGTGACTGCGCTGGGATAGATTATGGAAATGAGATTGTCACAATAGGTACTAGTAGTACGAAATACAATGTAAGCTTAAACTTTAAGTATAAAGAAGAAGTAAGCCAAATATGTAAGGTGCCAGATGTAGCTGTCACGCCTACGACCAATTGCCCAAAAGGACCTATTCTTAATATCATGGGGGTCGAAAAATGGGTCTACGAAGTGGATCACACCATAGGCAAGAATATAGGATATGCCTATATCGGCTGGACGAGTTGCTGTAGAAATCATGCTATAACTACCATACAAAATCCTGGAGGAGAAAATTCATGGTTACAAGCCTTGGTGAATACCGATTATAACAATAATTCTTTAACCTTTGCGAATATTCCGTTTAAATACTTATTCAAAGGAGAAGAGAACGTTTACAACCCTGCGGGTGTTGATTCTTTTGACCCTAATTATATCATGATCAATGGGAAACAAATAGTCTTAGATTCGATAGCATTTAGTCTTTACACCCCATTCAATCATCCAGGTATCAATTTTTCGGATGTTATCAATCTCAATAATGGCACTGTTGCATTCAACCCACAACTCACAACTCAAAATTTCTTGTACACCACATCTGGCGTAAAGTTTAATCCAAACTCTGGAGAGATTAAGTTAACACCTAGTATTGAACAAACAGCTGTCTATGCTATTGCAGCTATGGAGTATCGAGCAATTGCAGATGCTAGCCAACCTAGTGGTTATCGCCGAGTATTAGTAGGTCATATAACGCGGGATATTCAGTTTGCGGTAACGACAGCGCAAGGAATGAATCGCAACCTAAAGGTAGATTCGGTAAAGCATGTCGTATGCTCATCCTATGATTCGAGCTATGTATATACTATCAAAGGTAAAAATAAAGGAAATAAAATCTATTTCAATATACTGGGGAATACCAATTCGAAAATTAAATACAAAGTAATATCTACACCCACCGTTACAGACTTAACAGGATTTAATATGGTTATTTCTGGCACGAATACGAATAAATTAATTGGAACGATTAGTTTTGATACGGTCAAGACAGTTCAAGCTGAACTGTATGTCATCATAGAAACTTATGATTGCATGCCTAACGGTATTAAACATATCAAATCGCATACGATAACGATCAATACTCAAGGTTTTGTATCATGTCAATTGAGATGTGATATAACTAAAAATAAAGATACGCTGTTTTGCAATCCCAAGTTTGGGATTCCGCCTTATACCTATAAGTGGTCAGGAGGAGATACGAATCGATACATCAAAAGATTTTTACCCGGCACATATTATGTCACTGTTACAGATAGTTCAGGCTGTGTATCCAACTGTAGTTATTTTATAGCATCGCCTTGCAATCTGTTTCGTCACTTCAATTGGAAAATTTCGGATACATCCTTAGACTTTAGTATCGATTCAAATAGCTCAGGATATATACTTACCTTTAATTGGGATTTTGGCAATGGAATAAAAAGTATAATCGCCAAACCTAAAATTAAATATAGTGCGAATGGTATTTATTCTGTCAAACTTTACTATTGCCTGAGAGACTCCAATCAAAATATAATTTGCTGTGATTCTATTATAAAATTAGTAGCAGTAACCAATTGTAAAATTCCTTGTAATGTCAAGGCAAACTTCGATTGGACAATGAATTCCAATTTAGGTACAGTTAACTTTTTGGATAAAACTACTCCAGTGACAGGTCAAATGTACACCTATCTTTGGAGTTTCGGGAATGGAACTTTTTCGACTCAGAAAAATCCTACAGCGCATTATACAAATCCTGGCACCTACAAGGTTTGTTTGATAGCCAAGCGTTGGTTAAATCACAATAATTTATACTGTATTGATAGTATTTGTAAGTACATACAAGTAACTAATGTGAATCCATGTAATCGATTTCAACCTGACTTCAATTGGATAGTATCAGGTGGTAACTATCAATTCACTAATACCACCAATACTACGAATGCGACTATCGTGTCAATAAATTATAAAATTAGTACAGGTCAAACCTACAATATACCTAATCCTAGTCATACCTTTGTGAAGAATGGTAAATATTCTGTAACACTCACTATTACATTATTTGATGCTTTGACTGGCACTACTTGCACAAAAACGATAACGAAATGTATCACAGTCAATACAAGTACATGTGGATGCTTCAAAGCTAATAACAGTTATACGAAATCAGGTCTTACCATTTCATTAACCAATACCTCAAGCTGTATAGACTCGAGTGTTACGTATAATTATAGCTTTGGAAATGGCGCCAGTTCTACTTCCCCTAATTCAACATATACCTATCCATTTCCAGGATTTTATCGAGTAGTTATGTATATCAATAAATTTATTGGTACCTTCCAATGCACGGATTCAATAGTTCGCTACATTCAGGTAAATAGTTCGAATGCATGCTTTGATAGTGGTTACATCAATAAAGTAAGTACTAAGTGTCCAAGCTATACTCAAGCTGTATGCGGTTGTAATGGAATAACATATTTAAATTCATGCGAAGCCACGAGAGCTGGGGTGAAGCAATATACTGCAGGACCTTGCAGCAATGACCCCGATTGGGCTAAGGTATGTGGCTATGTATATCATGACCTTAATAGAAATTGTGGATTCGATTCTTCAGACCAACCATTACCATCCATTAAGATAAAAATAAATACGAGTCCGATTAGGTATACATATACCAATACGAATGGATATTATGAATTTTGGGTTTTAAAAGGAAATTATGAAGTAGAACAGGTTCTATCTAATTTCTCGGGATTAGATCAGCTATGCCCTGCATCTCCTAAAAAGATAACGGTCAATGCTACTGGCCCATTAACATGTAATTATAATTTCTATGATACAGCCAATAAATGTCAAGACCTCTCTGTATCGATACATAGAAACTGGAATATTACTCCTGGATTTACATCAATGAAAACCATTACATATAAAAATAATACTGCCCATGCTGTACATAATGTAAAAATCCATTATCGCTTCTTATCAAATCTAGTTGTAAAATCAAGTACAAGTTCCAGTTATACAGTGAGCGGAAATGTTATCACATGGTCTATTCCTAAACTACTTCCATACGCTTCGGGATATAAACACGCTTACTTCCATACTCCTGTTTCACTAGCCTTGGGCACTATAGTGATAGATAGTGTATGGATAGAACCTACCAATGATGACTGTAACTTATCTAATAACTCAAAAACAATCAAGGATACTTGTGTAGGCAGCTGGGACCCTAATGATAAAACAGCAGCTCAGGCTGAGGAGATTGACCCTGATACTAAAACTATCGATTATCATATACGCTTCCAAAATACAGGAACTGCTCCTGCACACACTGTAGTCATCGAAGATCAAATAGATCCAAAATTCGATTTTAATAGTTTCATAATAAATGAAGCCTCTCATAAATATGTAACTCATTTCAATGATAATGGTAGAGTATTTTTTGAATTTGAAAATATAATGCTCCCAGATAGTGGTACTGACTACGAAGCTAGTCAAGGATTTATTGGATATAGTGTTAATCTGGCAAATAATCAACCCATAGGTGCCATATTAAAAAATACTGCAGAAATTTATTTCGACTTTAACGACCCTGTCATAACCAATACAACAGTCCATACCATAGTATTAAAAACTACGAATGGAATTCAGAATATTGGAAATGATATGAATATCGCTGTATTTCCCAATCCTACAAGCGATAAGGTAAAAATCCAAGTAATATTAGATAAGGAAACAAGAATAAGTTATTCTATATACTCTATAAATGGCAAGCAAGTTAAACTATCAACGGAGAAAAACTATTCTTCCGGTGAGATCAACGAGGAAATTGATTTTGGAGAATTACCTTCAGGTATCTATATTCTGAACATAAATCAAAACGATCAAGCTACAAGCTTGAAAATAGTAAAAGAGTAAAAAATAGTGGTGAGGGTATTTACAATAATATCCTCACCACTTATGTACTTTATCGTAATCCTTATGAGTAGATTATAGAATGCTCTCCAGTATTTTGAGATTTGTTTTCCGCTTCAACCAGAAATGCAGCCATGTGTTTCTAGTGTAGGATTCTATACTATTGTCATACATATAGTTAAACCCAAATTAATCATTAGAAGCCACTGCGTGGCGAACTATATGATTTAGTTGGGTTTATCCCGATTTAGAATTTGTTTCAATCCCGTACGTACGGGATTGCAACAAATTCTTAATCGATTCTGCATTTTCTAATGCGGAATTCTATCTAACTACCCCTCAATTAGCTAGTATACAGTCTTTTGCAATTTTATATTTCTCAATTGTTTTATTGATATAATGTATTTTATTTTTTTTAATTATTTCCTGATACTCATTTGAGTCT
>JAEUUY010000009.1 GCA_016787225.1 Chitinophagales bacterium | reverse complement strand
GCTTTTTCTCTTTATCCTGACGATTAATGTCAGGATTTTTCAAACCATAATGCTTTTGCGACATTATGGCCTACTCTTTTCGTACAAATAAATAAATTTATTTGTACACGAGACAAGGCTTGCCTTGTCCCTACATTTTTTCTTGCTATATCAATATGTCAATGAACACCTTTATTTACCCTGTCTTACCAAGGTTTCCGAATCGTTTTAACCACTCAATTTCTTCATGATTTCCCCGAAACGGAGTGCAAAGATAAAAACTTTATTTTAGTCCGCAAGCCTTTTTTGAAAATAATTTCACTATTAAATAGCAACTAGCTATTTTTCAAGGATATGAGACTATATTTTTTTGAAACTCTATTTTTAAAAGTCTAAACTATCGAAAATTAAAAAAGTTACCCCAAAATGAGGTGACTCTCTATTATCATCAAAAGAAAAAATAAAACTATGCCTGGGCACTCAGCTTCGGTGCAGCGGCTAAAATCTCAGCAGCGGTATTGCCTGCAAATTTTTCAAAATTCTTATTGAAGGCTTCGGCTAGTTTATTAGCTTGTGCGTCGTATGCTGATTTATCAACCCATGCTTCTCTCGGATTTAACAATTCGGATGGAACACCGTCGCAAGATTTTGGAATTTCTAAACCAAATACAGGGTGTTTATAAAATTCTGCTTGGTTTAAGCTACCGTTTAATGCCGCCGTAATCATAGCGCGGGTATATGGCAATTTCATTCGTGAACCTACTCCATATACTCCACCTATCATTCCAGTATTGATCATCCACACTTTAGCTCCGCTAGACTGCATTTTTTTACCTAGAAGTTCGGCATATTTGCTCGGGTGAAGTGGCAAAAACGGCGCACCAAAACAAGCTGAGAAAGTTAACTGAGGCTCGGTAACTCCTGCTTCTGTTCCAGCTACCTTTGCTGTAAACCCTGACATGAAATAGTACATAGCCTGTGCAGAATCTAAGCGAGATATAGGAGGCAATACCCCATAAGCATCATAGGTCAGGAAGAATACATTGTTAGGAATATTACCTACAGATGGTTCTACAGCATTATTGATATGATAGAGTGGATAAGAAACTCTGGTATTTTCGGTAATAGAGCAGCTAGCGTAGTCCACTTTGTTGGTTCCTGGGAAGAAATCGATATTCTCCAATATAGCACCTGGCTTGATAGCTCTATAAATATCGGGTTCTTTCTCCTCGGTCAGGTCTATACACTTAGCATAGCAGCCACCTTCGAAGTTGAATACGCCTGTATCGGTCCAGCCGTGCTCATCATCTCCTATCAAACCACGATTGGGATCAGCAGAAAGGGTGGTTTTTCCTGTACCAGATAGTCCGAAAAACAAGGCGGTATCACCATCTTTTCCTATATTGGCAGAGCAGTGCATAGGGAATACACCTTTGTCCACAGGTAACACAAAATTTAAGACCGTAAAAATTCCTTTTTTAATTTCACCAGTATAACCAGTTCCACCTATTAGCGCTATTTTTCTAGTAAAATTTAATACTGCAAAATTGCTTTGACGAGTACCATCGACTGCTGGGTCAGCCATAAATCCTGGAGCACATATCACATGCCAATCAGCAGCAAAGTTGCTAGTATCTTTTGGTCTAATAAACATATTATAGGCAAACATATTGGACCATGGATATTCGGTCACTACACGCACATTGAGCTTATAAGCAGGGTCAGCACAAGCCTCACAATCTCGTGAATAGACATCCTTGCCATTGAGGTAGGCTATCACTTTGTCATATAATTTATCGAAATTCTCCGAGCTAAAAGGGATATTGAAGTTGGTATTCTCCCAGTCCACATGATTCTCAGTGATACTATCACGAACGATAAACTTATCTTTAGGAGAACGACCTGTAAATTTACCCGTATTAACCACAAGAGCACCCGTGTCATTGGTAGTTCCCTGATTTTTATCAATAGTATGTTTGGTTAATTCTTCTGGGGTCAAATTCCAGAAAAGATTAGCTGGGTTATTGATACCCAAATAGCTCAATTGACTCATTTTTTACTTATTTTTAGAGAATTAGACTGCAAAGTTAGTAAGTTTACAATTATTTCACATCAAATTTAACTAGCAATGACTCCAATATGCGACCCACCCTACTATGCCGTTATTTTCACCTCGACCCATTATGACATTACGAAAGATTACCAAGGATTAGACGAAAAATTAATCCAAATAGCTGAGAATATTGAAGGTTTTATAGGGATGGACAGTGCACGATCTGATTATGGCATCAGTGTATCTTATTGGAAAACGGAGCAAGCTATCCTAAAATGGAAACAAAATGCAGAGCATATTGCAGCTATGAAACTAGGAATTGAAAAGTTTTATCAATATTACAGTGTGAGGGTATGTAAGGTAGAGCGAAATTATGAGTTTAAGAGAGGATAACTTCAATTTCAACCCCAAACCTCAACCAAGTCCAAAAGTTTATTAGAATATCCAATCTCATTGTCATACCATGCTACTAATTTGACAAAATTTGGATTGAGCATAATGCCTGCCTTAGCATCGAAAATGCAGGTTTCTCGCATCCCAAGCATATCAGAAGATACGACATCATCCTCTGTATATGCTACAATACCTTTCATCTCATTTTCTGAGGCTCTTTTGATAACCTCTTGGATTTCGGCATAGCTGGTGGACTTCTTAATTTTTACAGTTAAATCGACTACACTGACATCAATGGTAGGAACACGGAAAGCCATACCTGTAATTTTTCTATCAAGTTCAGGTATGACCTTGGCTACGGCCTTGGCAGCACCTGTAGTAGAGGGTATTATATTGGTCAATCCTGCTCGTCCTCCTCGCCAATCTTTCGATGACTGTCCGTCCACAATACGCTGTGTAGCAGTAACAGCATGAACTGTGGTCATGAGTGCTTCTTCTATTCCGAAGTTATCATGCATAATTTTAGCTAGTGGCGCCAGACAATTCGTGGTACAACTCGCATTGGAAATGATATTTATATCTCGGGTCAGTTGATGATGATTGACGCCCATTACAAACATAGGTGTATCATCTTTAGATGGACCCGTCATCAAGACTCGCTTAGCACCTGCATTGATATGTCCCATGGCGGTTTCTTTGGTTAAGAAAATACCGGTAGCTTCCATCACGACATCGACCTCCAATTCTCCCCAGGGTAGTTCATTAGGATCTTTTTTATTGGTAACTCTTATTTTTTTACCATTGACAATCAGGTGATTTTCATCATAAGAAACTTCTCCTTGAAAACGCCCATGCGTAGAGTCGTAGCGAAGCATATAGGCCATATAATCTGTGGATATAATATCATTAATACCTACAACTTGTATATCTTTTCTTTGTATGGATTCTATTAAAACTAATTTGCCTATTCGTCCGAGGCCGTTGATTGCGATTCTTATCATATTTATTTTTAAAAGTTTTGTTATGAGTCAGAAAGTATTTTCTAAGCTAAGATATTTGAAGTTTTTATCAGGTGGGGTTCTAACTCGTTATGTTTTTTGATAGCATCTACAAATGGAGTATAAACTACTTGATTGGCTTTTATGCCAGCCATGACTGAACTTTTACCCTCTAATAATCCATCGATAGCAGCTACGCCAAGACGACTGGCAAGTACACGATCGGCGCAACTAGGGCTCCCTCCTCGCTGAATATGACCTAATATGGAAATACGTACTTCGTAATCTGGAAATCGCTTTTTGGTAGCTTCTGCCAGTTCGTAAATATTCGTGCTTTTTTCACCCTCTGCTACTATGACTATGTTTGAAATTTTCCCTTTGATAGCTCCTTTTTCTATATTGGTAAAAAACTCATCCATATCATATTTGGTCTCTGGTATCAATATCTCAATAGCTCCAGCTGCTATGCCGCTATTCAAGGCTATAAATCCAGCATCACGACCCATTACTTCTACAAAAAATAATCGTTGATGCGAGTTAGCCGTATCACGAATTTTATCCACCGCTTCCATTACGGTATTGAGAGCCGTATCATAACCAATAGTATTATCTGTGCCGAATATATCATTGTCAATTGTTCCTGGTATGCCTATGATTGGAATTCCAAACTCTTTCTCAAAAATCATAGCTCCAGTAAAGGTCCCGTCTCCACCTATCGTGATTAAAGCGTCTATATTATGATTTTTGAGATTCTGGTAGGCTTTTGCCCTTCCTTCATAGTCAAGGAAATCCTTACTTCTAGCTGACAATAATATAGTGCCACCTAAGTGAATAATTTGTTTGACATCAAGTGCCTGCATCTCAAAGATATCGTTTTCTATCAGACCTTGGTAGCCACGTCGAATACCATAACATGCTATACCATATGCAGCACAAGTTTTAAATACAGCTCGAATAGCTGCATTCATACCCGGGGAGTCTCCCCCGCTCGTCAGTACACCAATTTTATTGTTCTTCATCTATTAGCAATTTATAATAGTTATATTAGGTGGGGTTATTTATATAACTACATAATTTAACTGTAAAGTTTCAATGATACAAAATTTAATTCATTAGTATCTATAGGGTAATTAAAAAAAAGAAAAGTTAACTCAGTGTAATCTTCCGATTACTTAGGCATATTTTGCAAATACCACCTTTCCAATAAGATATAAATTAAAAATGGTAATATTATTAAAATGTCAATAAAAGCTCTTTTGACCTGATTTCTAGTACTATCATACCATAAAGAAATAAAAACTAAATAAATAAACAAAAACAAGTCTAAAAGACTAAAATCCCAATTAACCCAAATATGCATGACTAAAATCCAGACAATTCCTATGATTAAATTCTTTAAAAGTGGAATACTCCTTAGGAATAAATAGCTAACAGATAATAAAAGACTTAGAATTAGAGGTATTGTGTCTATGATATATTGATTCGACTCATATAACTTTATCCATAAAAATATAGCAAGTGTTGAAGAAGCGAAAATCATAAAAATTAGCTCCGTAAGAAATTTAGATATCCAGAATAGTCTTTCATTATGAAGTGTATTCGAATAGTTTTTCACACTAAGAATTCCACAAAGATTATAGTAAGAAAAGGTAGCAAGAAAAATAATAATTGCCTGCTGAGTTCGTTGATTGTATAAATAAAAACAGATAGCAGCTATAAGGGCTATATGAAAATTTCCATATAAATAGATATCTACTAACTTTTTCAATTCATTTTTTTTCTATGAAAAGTTTAATCGCGCATCGCTCTTCGCAGAAATTGATTGACATCATAGCCATGGCTAAACCATGTTGCTACCTTTTTTGTGAAATCCTTATCTAAAACTTCTCTATTATCAAATTCTTTCGAGAAATAAAACTGCTTATGATAAATATAATCTGAATCAGATGCCCAGTCTTTGATATCTTTTGGTAAAATTTTTGAGCGCTCCCCTTGTATATCTCCAAAGGTGGTCGCAAACTTTTTGTCCTTTAATATTTTATGAAACTCTTCTGTGTTATAATAAATTTCAGAACGAATCTTTTGTAACTTCTCTGGTGAAGGACACCACGCGCCGCCAGCTATATAGCTCTTCTCTGCACCTAGTTCTAAATAATAACCTGGATCTTCATGATCTTTTTTACCATTCAATGAAAATGCTACAGAACGATTGGTTTTATAAGGCGATTTATCTTTTGAAAATCGAATATCTTTATTAATTCTAAATATATTTTTCTTAAAATCACCTTGAATTTCAGCATCAAATTTGTTTAACTCATTTCCTAGAATAATTACAAACTCTTCAAATGGCTTCTTTACGTCTGACTCGTATCGCGCACGGTTCAGGTCAAACCAATTTTTGTTATTATTTTTTGCTAGTTCTTTGAGAAACTGGAAAAAGTTTTTAGTCAGCATACGAAGATTAAATGGATACTAATGTAAGTAAAAATGTTGCTTATGACTGTGATTATTTATCTTATATAGAATGCCTATTCGACCAAAATCAATAGTATAGTTAAACTCAGGCAGTTCAATTAGCTCTGACCAAGTCTTGTACATATCTTTGCTCCAGCGAATGTCGTCTAGGACTATGGCTGCATTTTCACTTAAATAGGGAAGTATAGTTTTCACATATCGTAAAGTGCTTTCGTATCGGTGATCCCCATCGATAAAGGCAAAATCTAAGTTTTGAATTTCTTTCAATTTAGGTGTCAACACAGCATCAAATGTTTCATTTATAAACTTTATGTTATGGTTAGAAAATTGAGTATCAAAAAATGCCTTAGTTTTTTTTATTGCATGCGTATTGGAATCTATGGTAATGCCGTGAATCGTAGGAAGACTAAAAAATAGATATGCAGTACTCACCCCAAGTGAAGTACCTAGTTCAAGAAAATTATTCGCCTTTACTTGCTTTGCAGCTGTCATTAATATTCTACCATATCGATCACTAATCGATGTTCTATGATATCGATTCGCAGTGGTTGTAGTTATGGTTCTGTCATTGGTGATATAAGAGAAATCCGAACTATCTTGAGCCAGAATAGCCCTATAATTATTCATTTCTAATATTGGTAAATGTCTGTTAGCATTTACTTGATTTAAAAAATCAAAAACAAAAGGTGAATGAATGTATAAATTAGACTGAGCTCTCCAATAGTAAACTAAATAGGAAAATACTCTAAAAAGAAGTTTGTCTATGAACATTTCTATGTATAGACGAAAAGCCAAATTAGGAGTTATCTCCTCTTTTCAAATTAAACTTTTCAATCTTGTTATACAAATGTGAACGCTGTATATCGATTTCATCAGCAGTTTTACTGACATTCCAGTTGAATTGATTTAACTTATACTCGATAAACTGCTTTTCAATATGCTCTTTAAAATCTTGAAACTTAGGATATTGATCAAATACTTCGGTATTCATATTACTAGAAAGTTGAATGCCTTTGTATGCATAATTTTGAACATCTTCATCTGAAATCTTCGCACCACCTAAAATTACCAATCTTTCTATGACGTTTCGCAACTCACGTATATTTCCTGTCCATTCATAATCTTGAAGCATTTTCAAAGCGTAAGGTGTTATCTGCTTGACAGGAATTCCTTGATTTGAGCAAATTTCTTCGCAAAATTGATTTGCCAAGGTTGGGATATCTTCTTTACGCTCATTTAAAGTGGGTACATGAATGAGTATCACGCTCAATCTATGATATAAGTCCATTCTGAAATTACCCATCGTAATCTCATGGTCCAATTTTTTATTGGTAGCTGCTATGACTCTCACATCTACGTTGATGTCTTTATCTCCTCCTATTCTAGTTATCTTTGCTTCTTGTAACGCTCGTAAAACCTTAGATTGAGCAGCCAAATCCATGTCGCCAATTTCGTCTAGAAATAAAGTGCCACCATGAGCCAACTCAAATTTACCTTTTCGCTGATTGATGGCTGAAGTAAACGAACCTTTTTCATGACCAAAAAGCTCACTCTCAATTAGCTCATTAGGAATAGCTGCACAATTCACCTCGATAAACGGACCTTTAGCTCTATGACTCTTCTCATGTATCCATCTAGCTACTAGTTCTTTACCAGTTCCATTCTCTCCTGTAATTAACACTCTAGCATCTGTAGGGGCAACCTTTTCGATAGTAGCTTTTATTTTCTTTATTGTAGAACTCTCCCCTGTAATCTCTTTGGACAATTCTATTCTTTTCTTTAGAATTTTAGTCTCTTCTTTTAACACTCTATTTTCAAGGGCGTTTTTTACTGTGATAAGAAGTTTATTCATATCAGGAGGTTTCGGGATATAATCAAAAGCTCCCATTTTTACGGATTCAATAGCTGTATCTACATTACCATGTCCTGATATCATGATAAACTTAGGCGGAGTCTCAAGGGATTGTACCTTAGATAATAATTCCTTACCATCCATTTTAGGCATTTTGATATCACAGATCACAAGGTCATAGTCGTCATCTTTTATCAAATTAAGTCCTTCTAGACCATTTTCGGCTGTATGAACCTCATAGCCCTCAAATTCCAAAATTTCTTTTAGTGAATTTCTGATGCTTTTTTCGTCGTCTATAACTAAGATTAGTGCCATTAGTTGATATTATTTTTAAAATATTATTTTCCCGGTGTATAATGTTTAGTAACCAAATTTAATAACCTATCCCATCTTACCCTTTTATTGATACCATCCCAGCTAAAAAAGATAACAAATGGTTTACCTACGATATGATCTTCTGGTACAAATCCCCAAGACCTTGAATCCTGAGAATTATGACGATTGTCTCCCATCATAAAATAATAATCCATTTGGAAGGTATAGGTATTGGCTAGCTTATCATTAATATAAAAACCATCAGGTCTGACCTCAAATTTATTTTTTTCATAAATTTGAATTATGCGCTCATACATAGAAATATTCTCTTTGGTTAAGTTTACAGAGGTTCCTTTTTTTGGAATCACAATAGGACCGTAATCGTCAACAGACCACTTAAAATATCGTTTATCATGAGGGAAATTAAAATTATACAAATCAGGAGCTGCATTATATACTGGTATTACGGAGTCTACATAAGAGAATTTCTTAATTGCATTTAATGTAGTTTCATCAGTATGAACGGTAAAAAAATTATATCCTTCATGAAAATCAAAACCTTGATCTGTATTTACACCTAGTTTTTTCATATCATTTAAAATTTCACCGTTTGCTCCTGTTTGTGTCATTACTATATTATAGCGAATCAAATAAGACTTTTGCAATTTTGGTGCTTTATAAGCTAATTTTTTATTTAGGTATAACTCACCCTTCTTGATTTCAAGTGTATCTCCTGGTATAGCTACACACCTTTTTACATAATGATCTCTCTTATCTACTGGTCTAGAAGTTATAGTATATTTCCCAGAGTTTAAAACTATATTTCTGCCCAAGGCACGAACTTCATTTATAAATGGTTCTGATTCTAGCATTTCAGGAGTTAAACTTTGTCTTTGACCTGCTATGGCATTCAATCCTTCTTCGGCTATTAAGGATAGATAAGGTTTGGCACTTTGATGCTCCTGCGTCACAGTATCTCCTTCTGGAAAATTAAAAACTACGAGATCGTTCCTTTTGATTTCAGTCAATTTCGGCAATCGTGTATATGGTATTTGAATCCAATCAAGGTAAGAATTAATAGGAGTGGCATCCTTTTTAAAGGTTGGAAAGGTATTCTGCACCAAGGGAAATGAAAGCGGAGTATTGGGAATTCGCATACCATAGCTAAACTTATCTACAAACAGAAAATCACCGACAAGCAAGGTTCCTTCTAATGATGAGGTAGGAATAGTAAATGCCTCAAACACAAAAAAACGAATCAGCATAGCAGCTGATAGCGCAAAAGTAATAGTGTCTGTCCATTCACGAATGATTCCAGGTTTAGGTTTTCGAAACTTCTCCCCTGCGATCTCTCCTTGTGGTCCGAAATAGCGAGGAGTCGGTTCTCTCTTCCAAAACAAATATGGGAAGAACACGGAGCCTCCTAATATGCCTAGATAGTGACTCTTGAAATCATAAATTCTATGTGCATCTAATAATTCTGAAAATAAAGAACAGGCAGCTATAATATTCGCTCCCGGGATAAAAAACCAAACTAAGAAGGATTTTTTCTGACCTGTAAGTCGAATTAACTCAAGTTTATTGACAAATGGAACAAAAGCTTTCCATGGTTCGATACCCATCTTTTTGAAGAAAAAGTACAAACCCGTGTGAATGCCTAAAACGGTTAGGACATAATAGATAATTAAAAAATACATATTTATACCTTGTATTATTTTGTGGACAAATTTGTGAAATTAAAAATAAATCTAGCTAGATTTTTTTATTAGACAATTAGTGTCCTTTGCATAGGGAGTTGTTACAACAGTTTTGTTTCATTGACTTTATTTGAAGTTTATTAACAATTGTCGATTTTCGACGTCTCTCGCTGCCAGAAAGACCAACAACATGCGGAAATATGTCATTGTCCACTTGATTAGTATTTACAATTATAGTAAAACGAACAATCATCACGCAATAACTATCCACTATCATGCTTCAACTAACAATCATCATGCAAAAACTATCCACCATCATACTCGAATTATAAGTAAGCCGGCAAACAGGGAAACCTCAATTACCCTAGTTTTTTAAATTTTAAGTATTTGAATTGGAGATATTTGTTTAACCCAAATTTTAAGAAAACAATCGTCTTTTGACAAAACAGAGCTAACATAGCTCCGGTGAGCAAGGCCTATGTTTAAAATGGTGATTTAATCCCCTCCCAAATTTTGGTTGAAATGCAAAAAGGCTTCGATAATTC
>JAEUUY010000008.1 GCA_016787225.1 Chitinophagales bacterium | reverse complement strand
GCTTTTTCTCTTTATCCTGACGATTAATGTCAGGATTTTTCAAACCATAATGCTTTTGCGACATTATGGCCTACTCTTTTCGTACAAATAAATAAATTTATTTGTACACGAGACAAGGCTTGCCTTGTCCCTACATTTTTTTCTTGCTATATCAATATGTCAATGAACACCTTTATTTACCCTGTCTTACCAAGGTTTCCGAATCGTTTTAACCACTCAATTTCTTCATGATTTCCCCGAAACGGAGTGCAAATGTAGTATAATTATTTTTAAAACCAAATATGTATTTTTAAAAATATTGGAATTATTTTCTATTTATTCTATTTATCAATTAGTTATCTTTTAAAAAAATATCTAAGCTGGATTCTTGACAACCGTAATGATCTGACCATTTTCAATAATCCTATGTTATCAATAACTCAAACTGATACATTTATTGTACCTTGCGCTCTTTTTATTATAATACAAGTATAAATTGAATCGCATAACATTTCAGGACTTAGGAGTAGATGATAATATATTAAAAGCATTGGCTAATGAGGGCTATAGGTACCCTACGCCTATACAAGAGGCTGCCATTCCTTATATGCTTCACGGAGACGATGTACTAGGTTGTGCACAGACTGGAACCGGCAAGACGGCAGCTTTTGCGATACCTATTATACAGTTATTGAGCTTAAGTCCTTTCAATGAGAAAAAACGAAAGATAAGAAGCTTAATTTTGACTCCAACAAGAGAGCTAGCTATACAAATTGAAGATAGCTTTAAAGCCTATGGCAAATTTTCACGTCTTTATTCTACTGTCATATTCGGAGGGGTTGGGCAGAAAGCTCAAACCGATACCTTACAGCATGGAGTTGATATCTTGATAGCCACACCTGGAAGACTTCTAGATCTCATAGGCCAGGGATTTGTCGATTTGAGTTGGTTAGAAATATTTGTCTTAGACGAAGCTGACCGTATGCTAGATATGGGTTTTGTGCACGATGTCAAGCGAATTATCAAATTGATTCCTACCAAAAGACAATCGCTATTTTTTTCAGCCACTATGCCTCCAGAAATTGTAAAACTTGCGGATACCATATTGGTAGACCCAAAGAAGGTAGAGGTAACACCCATATCTTCCACAGCTGATACTATTCAGCAATATCTCTATTTTGTAGATAAAAATAATAAAGGTAACCTTTTATTAGAGATATTAAAGGACACTCAAATTAAGACCGTATTAGTATTTACCAGAACGAAGCATGGCGCTGACAAGGTGGTAAGATTTCTCAATAAAAATAAGATTACTGCCGAGGCTATTCATGGTAATAAAACTCAGAACAATCGACAACGAGCATTAAACAATTTTAAAAATCAAACGACTAGGGTACTAGTAGCCACAGATATCGCAGCCCGCGGTATCGATATAGATGAACTTGAATATGTTATCAACTTTGATACCTCTAATATAGCTGAGACCTATGTGCATCGCATAGGCAGAACAGGGCGCGCCGGTGCTAGAGGTACGGCCTATTCGTTTTGTGATATTGAAGAAAAGGCCTATTTAAAAGATATAGAAAAATTGATAGGAAAGAAAATACCGGTGATTGAAGATCACCCTTTTCCTATGGAAATTTTTACCATAGAACCTAAACCCAAGCAAACTCCTAGACCTCCCCGCCACGAGCGAAACTCCTCCGATAAGAATAAATCGGGTAATAAAACGGACCGAAGGAGATTTTAGAGATACTTTTTAGAAAACTCTTTTCCTAAATTTAAATTGCTGATTTAATGCGTTTTAAATTTTTATTTAGATATTTATCTAAATGTCTATATATTTGCCGTTGATGAAAAGCATATTTAAAGCACTGGATGATGAAACGCGCAGACTAATACTGGAACTGCTGCGTGAACGAGATATGAATGCTGGTGAAATTGCGGATAGATTCCAAATGACCAAACCGAGTATTTCTCATCATTTAGAAATTTTGAAAAATGCTGAACTCATTTCTTCGATCAAAAAAGGCCAGTTCGTGGTCTATTCTATCAATACGACCTTATTGGATGAAGTTATCGAATGGATTATTCACCTTAAAAAATAACGAAAATGAAAAAACAAATTTTACCCTTAATAATCGCCTTGATACCTATTCTAGTGGTCATCTATTTTTACCCTGATTTGCCAGAAAAAATTCCTGGTCATTATAACTTTAAAGGTGAGGTCGATCGTTATGATCCCAAATGGACGGCCTTTATCACTGCTGCTCTTGGACTCATAATTTATGGTGTGATGCTATTTATCAGAAAGTATGACCCCAAAGGTCGCATATCCGCTATGGGTTCTAAGTTTGATAACTTGGCACTTTGGCTGACGATTTTATTTTCAATGTTTAGTTTATTAATTATTGGTAGCGCTATTTCGAAAATTTCCACAGAAAATATGTTCACAAGTTTAAACTTATTTATAGGCATACTATTCCTCATATTAGGAAATTATATGACCAGCATGAAACCTAATTATTTTATTGGAATTAGAACGCCATGGACATTGGAAAGTGAAGAAGTCTGGAAAAAGACTCATGTACTAGCGGGGCGTTTGTTTTTTATTACTGGATTTATTTTAGTTATACTTTGTTTTCTGCCTTTTTCAGCTGAGTGGAAGAATAAAGCTTTTTTGAGTCTAGTTATAGTAAGCTCCGTTATACCCTTGGTTTATTCATTTTTCATATACAAAAAACTTGGCTAAATATAAACTATTTACAATGGTATAAAAGGCGACTTCGCACTCCATTGATTACAATTGTGTGACCTAGACTGGATTCGAACCAGCACGCCTTGCAGCACCACCCCCTCAAGATGGCGAGTCTACCAATTTCTCCACTAGGCCAGTGAAAACCTTCATGATAAAAGGAATGCAAATATAAAAGAAAATTTAAACTCGGTTTCTTAATTTTGCTTAGAATAACTATTATTTGAAGCGACTAGGCTGTACTCTTTGTTTTTTTCTTTTGGGGAATTTGATTTTCGCTCAAGAAACTAAGTTCGAGAACTTCGACATTATAGAACATTCTATTCACCTACCGTATGAGTTTAGGGATTGGAAGTATAAACAAGCGCTTGGCTTTTCATTAATTTATCTACCCAAAGACTGGCTAGAAACTGCATTGAGTTTACCTATGGTGTACTACAAATCTAATTTCTTTCTCAAAAAAGGATTTGCTGTTAATGCAGATTTACGAACGGTAATAGCTGCTTCAGATATAGCGATAGGACCGTCATGGAATACGAGACTAGGGAAGAAATTTTTTCTAGGTCTTGGTTATCAAACCTCTTTTGGATTGGGAATGCTTTATGATATGGGCTATGACAATACATTGACAGTATGGGGACATAGACCTTATTTTAAGTTTGGGTATTTGCATAAAGATTTGACTTTTACATGCAAAGGAGGCATTGATTTTACCAATAAATTACAATTCGAGGCAGGTGCTACAAGCCTTTCTGGCAATATAGAATCACTCAATGGCTATCATATGTCACTATTTCTGGAACAACGAATGTTTAAAAACAAGTCTTTTTCCATTGGTTACACCAGCAATTTTATGAAATTTCATATTCTTGGTTGGCCTGCATTTAGCTATACTAAGAATATCTATTATATCCCAGAATTGACCACCTTATTTAATTTCTAAAATGAAATATACGGCAGTTTTATTTATATTGATATTTACTTTTGGTTGTCAAAAGAATGAATATAATTTTAATCCTGAGTACGATAGAACCTACTTAAATAATACAGTACCTCTGCCATTAGAGTTGAGAAATTATTTGATAGGAAACTATAGCAGTCCTACCAAGAATACTGGCTTAGGAGATAAATTCGTCATCTTGTGGAAACAAAACAAATTGTCATTATTTTCTAATCTCAACGGGAACTATGCCGTTCTCGATGTAGGTGTGAATTTCATAGATTCGAGTATAAAGTTGGCGGGTTATTGGCGATCTCCGCTGACACAGGAAGAGGGCAAAATTTACCTTACCATCACAAAAGAAAATGGAGCAGACGATATCCTATCTAAAAAATTTACCGTCTCGAAATGGATAGGACAAAACATACTAGCTGATGGCAAACCTTCTTTTTTAGAAATCACTTTTGAGCGTTTTTTCTCAAATAAAGTATTGACTAATGCTAAATTTTCAATAATAGCCCATCGCGCTGGTGGTCGAAATTCCGACAATATTCCTTTCGCCGAAAATTCATTAGATCTTGTGAAGCGAGCCTCTGAAATGGGGGCCAATGGAGTAGAAATAGATATCAAACTAACCAAGGATAATGTGCCTATTGTATATCACGATGATGATATCAATATTCGTCTCACCCAGAAAGGACCTGTTGTGGGCAATATTGAAGATTTTAATTATGAATTTCTCAGGCGATATGTTCGATTGGTCGATGGACAAGTTATTCCTAGTTTAGAAGAAATGCTCAATACTATTATGGACTCTACCGATATTAAGTTTGTATGGTTGGATAATAAAGGAGGGAGCGAGCGATTCTTTAGCTATACACTACCTGTCATGTATAAGGCTATCCAGCGCGCTCGAGGTAAGAATAATGATGTCATCATTCTGAATGGATTGCCGACAGAAGATATCGCAACTGAATTTCTAAAAGTGCCGAACAGTAAAGAAAGACCGAATTTATGTGAAATTAGTTTTGCTAGAGCTAAGGAACTCAACTCAGTTGTGTATGCCCCTCGCTGGACTTTAGGGACTCTTGATGCTGAAGTAGCTGAGGCTCATAGTCGCAATATGAAGGTCGTTACATGGACAGTGGATTTGAATACCGTGATGAGAAAATATTTAAATGTAGGGAATTTTGATGGCATATTGACCAATTATCCTTCCATCTTAGCTTATGAATTTTACAGCCAAGAATGATGAAAAAACTACTGTGTCTTACTTTCAATTTTATTTTTCTCAATCTATCTTCTCAAAAAGATTTTAGCACCCAGTTAGCATTTGGTCCTAATTATTATTTCAATAATCTAGAAATTTTTAAAGATAATCTTGATCCCATCAATTATTCGTTTTATGGAAAAATTATGTGGAATACACGTTATCGACTTTCATTTGGCATCGAATCTGGATATATCAGACTCTACAGACTCAATGACTTTTCTGCAGGTGCTACTTCAGAAATACATATGACGGCTATTCCAGTGCACGCCGCTATTGAAATGAAACTTAATAAACAGTTCTATGCTAATTTTAGCTTTGGTCCTAGTTTTATTCGAAATAAAATAACATCTATAAAGGGAGAACAAAATACACATACCTTCTCCGTGTCTGATGTGAGTTTTGGTTTAGGTTATCGGCATAAATTTAAAAATGAAATGTTTGTAGGTGTCGAAACCAAATTTTTCTACTCATCGAAATCTGAAGATAGGAATATAGCTGTGCCTGTATTCGTGGGTATTAATTTTTAATTCGATTCAAAGGCTATAGTCTACCAGACTATTTCTTGGTGTCCATTTGTACTTAAAAATTCATTGCAATTTTTAAATACATTTGATCCAAAAAAACCTCTATGAGCTGAAAATGGAGAAGGATGAGCGGCTTCAATGATTTTATGTTTCGTAGTATCAATTAAATGAATTTTCGATTTGGCGAAATTTCCCAATAACATAAACACTATTCCAGACTTTTTACTTGAAATTTCAGATATGATGTAGTCCGTAAATCCTTGCCAACCCAAATGCGCATGACTAGCCGGCTGGTCTTTTTTCACAGTCAATACAGAATTTATGAGCAGGACACCTTGCTGTGCCCAATCAGAGAGGTCGCTTGAACGATTTAGGTTGAAGTTAGAATATTCATTTTTGAGTTCTTTGAAAATATTTTTTAGAGATGGAGGCGTTCGGATACCTTCATTCACAGAAAAACAAAGACCATTAGCCTCACCTACTCCATGATAGGGATCTTGACCCAATAATACGAGTTTGAGGTTATCCCAATCGCAAAGCTCGAATGCTCGAAAAATTTGATGTGAAGTTGGAAAAATTATTTTCCCTTTCTCCTTTTCTTCCATAATTTTTTGAGTGACTAGTTCAAATAAACCCAACTGCTGGGCAGATTGAAAAATAGGCAACCAGTTGTTCTGAGGGAAATTTGCCACCTTCTAAATAATTAATGTATTTTTAATATATAAGAAATTACCTTTGCAAAGTTAACTAAATCTTATGTCTAATCAATCAAAAATGAAAGCGGATTTTCCCAATATTAGTAAGTCATTAGCAATGTATGATAGAGCTAAAAAACTCATGCATCCTATAACACAGACTCTAGCCAAAGGGCCTGGACAGTTTACCTATGGAGTTTCGCCCGTTTATGTAGAGCGTGCCAAGGGTTCTAAGATTTGGGATGTCGATGGCAATGAATATCTGGACTACTGCATGGGTATAGGCCCTATATCACTTGGCTATGCTTATGACAAAGTGGACAATGCCATTAAAGAGCAGTTAGACAAGGGTATCACCTTTTCATTGATGCATCGATTAGAGCTAGAGGTAGCTGAAAGATTGAATGAAATTATACCAAATGCAGAGAGTATTCGTATATCGAAGCAAGGAGCAGACGTTTGCAGTGCTGCTGTGAGAATATCGAGAGCATTTACCAAAAGAAATAAGGTAGCAGTATGTGGCTATCACGGTTGGCACGATTGGTATATCGGTACTACGACGCGCGATGCCGGTATTCCTCAGGCTATCAAAGATTTGACCGTTATGATTCAATACAACAATATTGAAAGTGTCAAAGCAGTGATGACCCCTGACCTAGCATGTTTGATTTTAGAGCCTATCATTTTCGAAGAGCCAAAAGATAATTTTTTACACGAAGTTCAAGCGTTATGCAAGGCTAATGGAACACTTTTGATATTCGATGAAATGTGGACTGGATTTCGATTGGCTCTAGGTGGTGCACAAGAATTTTTCGGCATAAAACCCGACCTCGCTGTTTATTCGAAAGCTTGCGCCAATGGCATGCCAGTAGCCTTCTTGACGGGAAGAGACGATGTAATGAGCCTATTCGAGTCCGATGTATTTTATTTCACGACCTTCGGTGGTGAGGCGTTATCACTAGCGGCTACAATCGCTACCTTAGATGAAATGAAAGCAAAAAATGTACCTCAGTACTTAGCGACACAAGGTCAAAAAATCAAGGATGGCTTCAATACTTTGAGAGAAAAGCATGGAATGACGGAATATATCACTATCGGTGGCTATCCGTGTCGTTCTATTGTTAATTTTACTGAGAAAGCAGGCGATGCTCTCGTTCTGAAAACATATCTACAACAAGAAATGATAAAACGAGGTATCCTCTGGTCAAGCTTTCACAATATGTGTCTATCGCACAGTGATGCGGATATTCAATATACCCTCGATGTCTATGACGATATTTTCCCAACTTTCAAACAACTCATAGAATCCAATACGGTGGAGACAGCGCTGAAAGGGCAGGTGCTAGAGCCTGTGTTTAGAAAGGTGAAGTATTAGATAAGTGGATAGTCTTCAGTGATTCTTCCATTGTTTTATGCTTATAATTGATTGTTTAAATTTTAGATATTAATAGAAAGAGGATAAATTTTCTAAACCCTGCATTTATAAGTATATACACTATTATACTAGTTGGTTTTTTAGCCTATTTCAGTAGAATAGATTTTAACTTAATTCATAGTTTATATTATTATTATCCTATTCGCGATAAGATCATACAATTTACTGGTGAATATAGATATGTGAGTTTTATTACTCGAACTAGTATAGCTCATCGAAACAAAGTACTCAGTTGCTGGGATTATAAAGAAAAAATTGATGAGGAATTAGCCAAGGGTAAACTAAAAATGGATTCTATTCCCATAAAAGGTTTCATTTCTCAGCAATACTATTCTGACAATAAAGTTGTCAAAATTTACTTCGCTGGTAAATATAAAAATAGGATTGAAGAATCAAACTATTACTTTAGAAATGACTCTATGATTATTGGAAGATTTTATGTTTATTTTGATAGTAACAGGACGATTCAAGATTACACTGCTACAAAAGCAAATGAAGTTTATACATCTTTCATATACAAAGACACTATGATTTATGAGGCTTGGCAACACCCGTCAATAGCTCATCCAAATTCAGGTTATTTAGCAGTTAGAGAATATGAACACGCTAATTGTGTTACTTTAAATCGTCTAAATCTACGTTATCCATGCCCTAACAACCTTCTCCCTAAGCAATTTTCAAATTAACAATACTCGCAACTTTATTCTTTTAATTTCTTACTAGTAACTCATATCTGATAACTCGCAACTAATATAATGTCTCCCAAATCCCTCATCCTTCTCTGGGTCGAAACTTTTAATAAAATAGATATCGATGGCTTGGCAGCTATGTATCATGAAGATGCCATCAATCATCAGGTTAATACTGAGCCTCTTTATGGCAGAGAAGCCATACGACAGATGTTTATCGAAGAATTCACCAAGGCAAATATGATTTGTGAAATTGAAAATATTTTTGAAGATGGAGATTGGGGCATGCTAGAATGGAAAGACCCATATGGACTAAGAGGCTGTGGCTTCTTTCAATTTCGAGAGGATAAAATTATTTTTCAGCGAGGATATTGGGATCGATTGAATTTTCTGAAAATACATAATTTGCCAATACCAAAAGATTCTTAGAAGAAAAGCTTATAATAGCCATTTTTTTAAAGGTCTCCAAGAATAAATTGTACTTCTGAGAATACAAATTATTGTTTGTATTGAGTTATTTTAAGAATGAATTAACTATTTAATAATGTTAGTTTTGTAATTTATTTTTACAATTTGTTTTCAACTTAGAAAACATTAAAAGAATTAAAATGTTAACAAGGTCACAAACATCTTAAATTAAGCCTTGACAATGGGTTCTTTCATTTTATTTTTGTGTCATATTTAATTTTTAAATCTAAAATTTTAACAACATGAAAAAAATTATTTTATCAATTTTCGCATTAGGTACATTAGCACTTAACGCACAAGAAATAACTGGAGTAGCAAAAGGTAATATTGCCCTTACCGCTGGGTTAGGTTTTGACAATTATACAAAAGTTGCTGGTTTAGTAACCACAAAACATACAGATATCTTCTTTAGTCCGTCAGCTATGTATATGATTCAGGATAAATGGGGCATAAGAGGCGGTATTTCTTATGTCAATCAAAAAACAGAAACAGCAGGTGTTAGCGCATCTACTTCATTGTTTGGATTTGATGCAGGTGCAAGATATTTCTTTACTCCAGCTAACAGATTATCTTTCTATCTTGATGGTGGAATTAATGGTAGTTTTCCTACAGGAGTAACAAATATTGGAGTGAACTTCAATCCTGGTTTTCATTATTTCATTCATAACAATTGGTCATTGGGTGCTAATTTGAATCTATTAAGCCTAAATATTTCTGCTCCAAGTGGTGGAGATGCTACCACAATGTTCAGAGTAAATCCAGTTACTAATATAACTGACTTCAGGTTTACATTAATGTATGTCATAAAGCCTAAGAAATAAAGATATTCTCTGGCAAACTTCTAAGACCGAGCCTAGGCTCGGTCTTTTTTTGTATTTAATACCAATGTGATTTATATTTTATACCAATAGATATAGATTTTATTCCGCACGTGCGGAAATAAATACCAAAAATTAAAACAAATAGAACAATCGAGAGAAACGAAGATTGGGCTATATTGTTTTTCACTTCGGTATAAAAAATTATAGTAAATAATCTCGCTATTTACTATAATCCAACTACTTTAAAAAAGGCGTTCACGAATAATGCTCCATTATTTTTATGTGGCGGTATGTACATTTTAAAATCTTTATTACCACGCAGTTTTAATTCTTGTTCTGCCCAAAAGCTTGGCCAATCTATGTTTTTATTATTTCTTAAAGTTTCCCTAATGGATTTTAGCATAGGGTCATTGATACTCATTGTGCCGACTTGCTTGGTAGATAATATCTGAGCATCAGGAGATCGCACGAGAAGTTCCGAGATTTTATAATAACCCCCACAGCTACCCATAAAAATGAACTTAGGGCTACCCACCATTTGATCTATCGTTTTCTGACTATGATAACTATGACCTCTATGCACAATAATAGATGGCTCCAATTTATTATAGACGAGATAATCACGTATAGCTTGCTGTCCTGAAATTTCCTGCTGTGGTTTATTGGCGAATATATCATAATCATTGCCCTCTAATGAAGATATGTAATAATAACTGCCTAAGTCTTGAATATACCATTTTGGCATTAATCGAAACATTTGAATATAATTATTAAAAGAGGCTACGCCATCTCCATCGTTATAAAAAAAATTGACTTCTATGATTTTATTATGTTTACTCTTCAATTCTGCTACGTCTATATAGTTTAAGGAATACTTAGAAAAGTTATTCTTTTTATCTTTAAACCAATCAGCGTGCACTAGGGCACGTTGGCCAATATTGCTGGCTAAAAGACTATATACAGCCATAGCTAATTGATCTTTTCTCAACTCTGCAGCATCGTACTCCGCCTTGATTATTGTTTGAATTATAGTTTGAATTTCCGTATGCTCACAATTATTAATAAATTCGCATAGCACGGCCGCCTCTTCTATGCAATTAATATCGCTAAAATCTATTTTTGTAAGTTTTTCAAGAAATTCCTGACGTGCATCTGGTGTACTATTTCTGTATAGTAGTTCCGGAAACTTATGAAAATTTGCTAGAAGTGTAGAGAACTCGCGAAACTTAAAATAATTTACTTTAGGAAAAAAGTCTACAATACTAGTTTCCCCTAGATTTTGTTGTAAAACGTAATAGCAATTATCAAATGCAAATTGAAAAATTTCTTCTTTACCTAAGACCATGAGGGAGTAAATTTCCTTAGCATTGAATTGTCTTATTTCTTTCAGATTGGGGTGCGATTGAGTGGGATTATCATTTATGGATCTAATAAATTTAAGAGAAAGTTGATTCTGTTCCTCTTCGACACTATGCAATCCTATTGGATTTTTTTGAACTGTAATATTCATTAATGCCTTGAGATATTGAACATCTGATTGCCCTATTCTATGCGCCTCATCTACGCTTATCTCCCTGTTTAATATTTTATGAATCAATGAATAAGCTTTGGAGTTAAATTGATATTGATTGAAAATTTGTACCAATGTCTTAGGAATAGGTTCATTCGAAGTCATAATCTGTTTAGTAATGATATGCTCAGAATTGCCTAGGTATTTTTTAATAGAATTAGGAGAGAAATAAGCTAGCTTGTTGACAATATTTGTAAACTCTGGGTTGCTTTTTAAAGTTTCCTTATTTCTTAGTATAATATGCGGGTGGTAAGCGGCTAAATAATCAACAAATCTATTCCCAATCGAACTTTTAAGTATTGAGCTTAAATTGCTATCAACCTTGTTAATATTACGCGCCCATGATAGGAGTGATAGCTGGGTTTTATTCAAATGAAAAGTATTAGTAATAGCCTTTGTAATTTCTTGTTTCTTCTGTTTAAGTTCGGTTTCGTAGTTGTATTTTCTCTTGAACCAGTCCTCATTTCTCTCTGCTAATCGCACTTTGTTATTATTAACTATATCCGAGCAGTAGTTGAAAGCAGATTCTGTTAGGGCTTTTTTTAGTTCATTTTCAAGATTAGATTTATATACTTTTTGAATAAAAATTTTCAATGCATCAGAAGATATAAGCTGTAAAGTCTCTACGGAAGTTAAATCATCATCAAACTTTGATAAATACTCAAGCACGGCTCCTAATTCAGACGGATTGGATGATTCAGAAGTTAAGATTAAAAGAGTCATAATCTCTTTGGTACTAAATTGACTCATACCGCCTGGTCCATTGTCAAAATAATCATCGAATACCCATACCCCCTTTTTGGATAGAAAATTCATCGCAGAATATCTGGCATAAGCATTATTATCAAGGGCAGCAGCCAATAACTTTTTTGTAAGTATGAACTGATTTTGCTTAAAATCCCATTCGTGGGAGTCATTAAATGAATTTTTAACAATATCATCTAGTAAATAATACAATTCAGAATGGACTCCCATTCTTGATTTTATATCCAAGACTTTTTTGACCAATTGGCTTTGTGAGCTAGCTGCCATATCTGAAAGAAATGGATTCTTGTCGAGCATACGAACCCAGGATACAGGATCAAAACTTATGACTAAGTTTAATATTTGTTGTAAGTCACTTAACTGAGAAAAATCCTCTATTTGACCATAAAATAGCTTAGGCTTTTCTATCGCAAACTGAACTAAAAACTTCTTAGCATCTACATCTTTGTAGATATAAGGAAGTGTTTTTATAGCCTCTTGTTGATTCTGTCTGAGGTATTCTTCCAGCAAGCCTTGTTGCTTATAATAAAATATAGAAGGCATCATGCGTATGGCTCTTCTGTAATCTTGTTCTTCCAACTTCTTTACTGCAAAAAGATTCGTATTGACATCTTTAATCAGTAAAAAAAGAAAATTATAATAGTCCATTTTTGTATCTGTATTATATTGGTCTGTAATAGCCAGAGATACAAGGACTTCTTCGAAATCATTAAAAAATAAAGAATCTTTTGAGTTATAGTTAATGGATGCCTTAAGAAATTCTGCTTCTATTAGAGCCAATATCTCGTTTTCTTTATTAGGAGCATCCCCAGCTCTCAATGAAAGATAAAAAATAGTGGCAAGAATAAAAGTTATAAGTTTCAAAATGCTTCGAATCAATTGAATATGCAAAATAACTGAAAAATTCTCATTTAAAGACCAGTAGTTTCATTAAAAATTCACAACAAGATAACGAACTGTAGTATTTTTACTATTTAAACTTTCAATCAATTAGAATTTAAAAATCTGTAGAATTTATAAGAATAAACAAATGAATTTCTTTTACCTTATTATCGGCCTATTTTTATACCATAATGCACTTAGCCAAGATATAGATACTATTTTTTACAATGCAGATTGGCAAAAAACGAAAAATCGAGATAGTTTTACCTATTATCGATTGGCAAAATTAAGCTTAAATCCAGATACATCTTATGTAGTGCGAGACTTTTACTTAAGTGGTAAAATTCAAATGCTAGGTCAAGTTAAGAATTTGGAAACAGATGGTAGATTTGGTCATTTTGAGTATTATGATAAGAACGGCGTTAAAGAATCTGAAGGAGAGTATATACTAGATAAGAAGCATGGTCAATGGAAGTTTTATGACAGCTTAAAATTTTTATATAAGACAGAAGAATACCGAAACGGGGAGTTAGATGGTTTGTTAAAAATGTACTATCCTAATGGCAAACTAAAAAGAAAGGAAGTTTATAAGGCCGATGGTTTTCTGAGAGGTGAATGTTATGACTCCACTGGACAAGAGATTGATTTCTTTCCATATGAAGTAATGCCAGAATTTCCGGGCGGCGATGATGCTTTGATGACCTATCTTCAGAAAAAAATAAAATATCCAAAGAGTGCTTTAAAAAAGGAAATAGAAGGAAATGTAATTGTGAGATTTGTCATTACACCCAATGGTGAGGTGACAGATGCGAAAGTGACAAAAGCTGTGTCGCCAGAGGTAGATGAAGAGGCACTGCGAGTAGTTCGATCAATGCCTAAGTGGAAACCAGGGTTACAGGACAATATACCTGTATCCGTGTTTTTTGATATCCCTATCAATTTTTCGCTAAAGTAATATGTTAGAAAATCTTTATTGCTCAACCTTATTAAAATAGGGATATGAAATACTACCTCTCCTCCTATAAATTCGGCAAAAAAGTCTATGAACTTTCAAATATGCTGCCAAAAGGAGCACGCATTGGGCATATTAATAACTCTAAAGATTGGACGACAGCGAGTCCTGAAATACGAGCAAGGCATTTAAAAGAGGAAATGGAATTCTTAGATAATTTAGGATATCATAACGAACACTTAGATTTGAAAGATTATTTTGGAAAGAGAGGTGCTTTGAATAAAAAGCTATCAGAACTAGACGGTATATGGTTAGCTGGTGGGCACACTTTTATTCTTCGTATGGCTATGCGTTTGAGTGGTTTTGATGAAATCTATCAGAAAAAACTTCGTTATCGAAAAAACTTTTTCTGGGGAGGGTATAGTGCGGGCGTTTGTATTCTATGTGATTCCTTGAAATATATTTCCGAAGTAGATATGCCCAATGATTTCCCCTATCCACAGATGCAAGAAAATATCTGGGAAGGACTAGGCTTGTTCGATTATGGCATTCTGCCGCATTATAATTCTGATCATCACGAGTCCGAAATGATAGGTAAAGAAGTGCAGCGTTGTATAGATAATGGTTGGCTTTTTAAAGTCATGCGTGATGGAGAAGTGTGGATTGTGGAGGATACTCTTGATTAATTCTGAAACTAAGTCCAATTTGACAATCCCCTTTCGGCGCAATCTCAGGAATGCGTAAAAGTGTATTGAAATCTCTGATTGAATTTCTCTTTCTCATTTTAGCACCAAGCTAACTTGATTTTATTAAATAGGGTCTGCTGAAAAACTCAGAAATGAGCCAAATACGAGCCATCAAGCCGAAGCTGTATAGACATACTGCGAGGTGAATACCGTAAGCGTATTAGTAATAGTCCAATGTCGCATGGCTCATTGTACTAAACAAATACTGCTACGGCATTTACCATAGCAAGGTTTTAAAATGGGTTGGACCATTTTAAAACCGCTATTGGTAGAAGATGGCGAAGTAGTTGGTGTGCTTCTGAGTAGCCTAAAATTCTTGTCGGTAATTGCAAAATATTTGGGCGTGAACTCCAGTAAACTTGTTTTTACAATTTGCATATTCAGGGGGGAAAAGTTTTTGCAATCTTATGGCTATCAATTGTTTTGGCGTTTTTCAGCAGACCCTAAATAACAAAATTGCGAACACTCAGACGAAGTTTACTTCGACCTTTGACTTAGGCTAGCAGTTCAAATCCCTACTTAATTTATTTTCCCTAAATTTGTTTATCTCATTTTTAAAATCACATCATATGAAGTTTTATATCACTTTCGCTTTTCTATTCTCCGCTTTTAGTATTTTTTCTCAAACCTTTACCCTGAAAAGTAAAGATCTAGGCGGACAGGCAACGTTGAAAAATGTGTTTAAAGGCTTTGGCTGTGAAGGGGAGAATATATCACCACAACTCTACTGGGAGCATGCTCCTAAGGGAACCAAGAGCTTCGCCATCACCCTTCACGATGAGAGTGCTCCTACCGGCAGTGGTTGGTGGCATTGGTTGGTATTTAATATACCTGCTGATATGAAGGAGTTGGTGGAAAAAGCAGGTGATGTTTCTGAGAAACTATTGCCAGAATCTATTGTACAAAGCAAAACGGATTATGGGAGCTATGGTTACGGTGGGCCTTGTCCCCCAGTGGGGCATGGCATTCATAAATATACTATTACCATCTATGCCCTGGATACTGATAAGCTCGACCTAAATAGAGATACGAATGCAGCCATTGTAGGCTTTAACATCAATGCGCATACGATAGAAAAAGCGAGTCTAGTTTTTTATTATAGAAGATAGGATAATTTCCCTATCTTTGTGATAGTCAATTTACTCCTAGGTAAAAATAAAAGGTAAAAGACAAGATGAAGCAAATTCTAACCTTATTTGTTGCTTTTACTTTTTGCAATTTAATTGCAAATAATCCTAATTCAATAAATCCAAGTCCTTACCGATTATCTTCCTCCGGCTTTGAAAAAAATATGGGACAAGTCCTTGGTGAAGATAAGAATCTAGTCAATTATTTCTACAAGTCTGGTCAACTTACAATTTTCTTAACAAAACAAGGACTAACCTATCAGTTTGAGAAAATAGAAAATTTAAAGCCATTTTCTAAAGATATAGCTAATTTAAAACGTGAGACATACCGAATGGATATGTTACTGGAAGGAGTCAATTCAAATGCTGAAATACTAAACGAAGACTCTACTTATGATTATACGAATTATTACCAATATAATGTGCTCAAGGTACCGAGCTACCGAAAAATAATTTACAAAAATATTTACCCCAATATTGATTGGGTTATATATCAGTCCTCAGCTGTCAGTCCACAGTCGTCAGAAGTTAATACTCAGAAGTTAGCGATCAGCAGCCAGTCACATGAAAGGTCAGAAAATACTGATCACGCATCACTAACCACCGATAACTTCATAAAATACGACTTTGTTGTGCATCCTGGTGGCAATCCCGCTCACATACGATTCAAAATTAAATGGGCAGAGGAAATGACAATTAACCAAGATGGTCAGTTGCTTTTAAAAAACTCTCTTGGTGAGATAAGTGAAGCGAAACCGATAAGTTTTCAAGGAGATACTAAAATTGAGACATATTTTAGTCTAGATCAAGATGTCCTCAGCTTCAGGCTCGGGGACTATAATAAGAAAGAAACTTTGATTATAGACCCTATACTTCAGTGGGCTACCTATTATGGCGGGAGCAATGCTGAGACAGGTGGTTATATAACTATAGATGGTTCTGGAAATGTATATTTGTGTGGTGCTACTGCTTCTACTACCAGCATAGCCTCTGGTGGTCATCAAACCTCCTTCTCTGCTGTCAATGATGCTTTCCTCGTGAAGTTCAATTCATCGGGAGTTCGCCAATGGGCGACCTATTATGGAGGTGCAGATGATGATAGAGGCACCTACTGTCATGTAGATAAAAACAACAATGTATATCTGGCAGGTAGAGCTATGTCCACAGCAAGTATAGCTTCAACAGGTGCTCACCAGACCACTCATGGTGGAGACTTCGATGCATTTGTAGTCAAATTCAACTCCAGTGGTACTCGTCAATGGGCCACCTATTATGGCGGAGGAAATATAGAGGAACATGTCACCTGCGCTACAGATACAGGACTCAATGTATATCTAGCAGGTACGACACAATCAAACAACAATATTTTTGCGGGAGGTTTTCAAAACACATTTGGTGGATTTTCGGATGCCTTTTTAGTTAAGTTTAATGCCTCTGGGGTTAGACAGTGGGGTACATTTTATGGAGGAACGGCCTTGGATGAAGGAGGACAATGCGCAGTGGATAAAAATGGTTCTGTTTATCTAGGCGGTACTACACTTTCTACGACGAATATTTCAGGTAGCGGATTTCAGAATACTAAGAATGCGGCACGAGATGCGTTCTTAGTCAAATTTAATCCGAATGGCACTAGAGCATGGGGCACATATTATGGAGGCAGTCAACCAGATTATGGCAATTCGGTTTGTGTCGATACTTTCCTCAATGTATACCTTTCAGGATTTACATATTCTACCAGCGATATAGCCAATGGAGGATTTCAAAATACCTTTGGCGGCAGTAATGATGCTTATCTAGTGAAATTTAATACCTCTGGTTCTAGACTATGGGGGACCTATTATGGAGGGACGAATGGGGACTATGGACCACATTGCATTACGGATAAAGCAGGAAATGTATATCTTTCTGGCTACACCTTGTCCACGAATGCCATAGCATCTGCTGGATTATTTAATACGTCTAAGGGGAATATTGAAGGATACATCGTTAAATTCAATCCTTCTGGCTTTCGATTCTGGGGAAGTTATTATGGTGGCACCAACGATGATTATCTTTTATCAAGTGTACCAGATGGCTTTGGCAATACTTACTATTCTGGTCAAACACTTTCCAGCACGCAAATTTCGTCATCAGGTCATCAGAATACCTATGGTGGAGCAGGTGATGTTTTCTTAGTCAAAATGTCTGAAGATCCTATACCTTACATTGAGATTTTTAGCAATAAAGGGGATACCATATGTCAAGGAGACTCCATAATTTTTACACAAAGTAATGTCAATGGTGGTAGTAACCCAAGATATAGATGGCTTCGAAATAATGTCTTAGTCGACACAACCACTAGTTTTAAAGCGGGTGGGTTTGCTACTGGGGATAGTGTCAAATGCTTAATGATAAGCAATGCTGCTGGACTTCTTTACGATTCTGCTTGGAGTTTGGCTATCAGGTTTTTTGTGCACCCTAAAAAATTTACAACATTAAATATCGATATTTGTAGACCTGCTTCCTATTTTTTCAAAGGACAACAGAGAACTATTTCTGGCACATACAGAGATACATTATTGAGCAGTAAAGGCTGTGATAGTATTATTACCCTCAATCTGACTGTGAGAGATACGACTTCTTTTACAAGATTTGATACTATTTGCTCTAATCAATCTTTATTCTTTAATGGACTACCTAGAACAATAGCTGGGATATATAGAGATACACTAACAAATTCTTCTGGATGTGATAGTTTCTTATATCTAAACTTATTTGTTAAAAACACAAGCAATCGTACCATAGATACTAGCATTTGTCCAAAAAACCCGTATTTTTTTAATGGGATATGGCGAACCACTAGTGGCACTTATTTGGATACACTTATTAATTCAAGAGGTTGTGATAGTTTCCTTACTCTTAACCTAACCGTCAAATTGAATAGTACAAAAACTATTGACACGGCGATATGCAATGGCTTGGCATATTGGTTTAAAGGACAGAATCGCACCACTGCAGGAACCTACAGAGATACCTTGGTCAATAGTCAAGGGTGTGATAGCTTTGTCATTCTAAATTTAACTATCAAATCACTTTCGAGCACGAATCTCGCAGTCTCAATATGTGATAATCAAACATATACTTTTAAAGGAATTCCTAGAAATACTTCAGGCACTTATCGTGATACGCTAGTGAATGCAACAGGCTGTGATAGTATTATAACATTAAACTTGACTGTAAATCCAAGAACGTATAGAACCATTTATGATACTATATGTTCCAATAAGACTTATTTATTTGATGGAAACAACATAAATACAGCTGGGACTTATTATGACACCCTTATCAATAGCAAAAATTGCGATAGTATCATTACACTGCACCTCTTCGTGAAATCCATCTCTAATTTCAGTTTCAATCAGACGATTTGTTCAAACTCAAGTTATTTTTTCAATGGACAACCGCGTAATACTGCTGGAATCTACTTGGATACCTTAACAAATAGTAAAGGTTGCGATAGCTTTATTACCCTAAACTTATTTGTCAATACCACGAGTTTTAATACTTTGAACAAAGAGATATGCCTTGGAGACTCTATTCTATTCAATGGTGTATATAGAAAGACTACAGAATTTTATCGAGATACGCTTATGAATTCAAATGGTTGTGATAGTTTTCTCGACCTCAATCTTTTAGTAAGAAGTCCGTCATTCTATAGTTATAGCGAGTCTCGATGTAAGACCAACCCATACTTCTTCAATGGGTCATTTCTTAGTTTCACTGGTATTTATAGAGATACCTTAGTTAACCAATATGGATGTGATAGCTTCATTACATTAAATTACACTTCGAAAGATACTACTAGTTTCACATTTTCTACCTCTATTTGCCAAGGCAACAGCTATATTTTTGGTGGTGTACCGAGATCTACTTCCGGGATATATAAACTGACATTAACCAATTCTCAAGGTTGTGATAGTTTTGTCACCTTAAATCTAGCGGTCTATCCTACCTATACAAGGATCATCGATACGAGCGTTTGTATAGGTGGTTCTGTATTTTTTAAAGGCGGTTTCATTTCCACTCCTGGTATCTATACCGATTCCTTAAAGACTTTCCTAAATTGTGATAGCATTATTATTTTGAGGCTTAAATATTTCCCCCCCTCATATAATACGATTTATAGAAAATTCTGTTCTAATAGTGGTGTTTGGTTTAATGGAGTCTATCGCAATAACAATGGTAGCTATATGGATACCCTTGTGAACTCTAAGGGCTGCGATAGTTTTTTAACCATGGTGCTATATATAGATACCGTGCACAACACCTCTATAACTAGAGCAATATGCTCCTATGATAGTTTCAACTTTCATGGCAAGTTTCTTAAAAAGGCTGGACTTTATATCGATACCATAAAAAATTCAGGTGGATGTGATAGTATCGTAACCTTAAACTTAATTGTTCATACACCAAAACCATTAACACTATCAAAGTACACACCTTTTGTTCTCATTACAGACATGGGTTTTAAATCTTATTTTTGGTACTTAAATAAAGTATTTTTACCAAAAGAAAAACGACACTATTTAGAAGTAGGGGTCACTGGAACTTATAGTGTATCTGGATTGGACAGCAACAACTGTTATTCTGCTTCGAATGAATTCTTCATGGAGCGTAGTCGTATAAATAACTCTGAAAGCTCTACTATCAGTATCTATCCTATTCCCATCAAAGATAAGATTTTCATACAATTACCTGCAAATAGTACAAATTTAAATTCTACCATCAGTATTTACAATATTGAGGGAGTACAATTGTTCTCTCAGGATCATTTCATAGGCATAACTCCTTTAGAATTAGATCTTGGATTTCTTCCTAATGGCAATTATATGGTATTGATTTCCAACAAAGAGAACTCTTATATTCATAAAATTACGATTGAAAGATAATGCACAATCAACCATGTAGCTATTTGTATACACTGTTGAGTTCCCTTATATTTTTTTTAGCTTAATAGCTCTGTAAATGTATATTTGCAGAATATATTTGAGTTTGCTTTCAATTGAAAGGTGTACACAAAATTTTTAATTTAAAAGAAATTATATGAAGAAAAATATTTTAATAATACTAGCATTATTCTATAGTTTAGGTCTATCTGCTCAAGATAATAAGGATGCAACTATTTCCGCATTGAGAAATGAAATAAAGAGTTTAATAAGAGTAAATGAAGAATTAAGAGATGAGATTAATCGCCTGAAATCTACTATGTCAGAAAGGGAAGAATCTGCTAAATCAAATTCAAACAGTTCTTCAAACCGAGGGGAAGAATATAGAATTCAACTAGGAATTCAAAATAGTGCTATAGCATCATTAGCAAGTCCTAAAGTAGTAGCAGGAGCTATGGTCAATGGTAAAATGATATATGATATCGGAGGATTTCAAAATCCAAATGATGCATTTAGTCTATCACAAGAGTTAAGAAAATTAAACTTAGCTGGTTCATTTGTGACTAGATATATCAATGGCGTAAGAGATTATAGCTATAGATATGACCCAAACCAGCCACAACCAAGCTACAATCCTCCTGCACAAACTAGGCCAGCTCCTAGCTATAACGCAGAATCTGGAGAATTAAATATCAATTCGAAGAAAAGTAAGGCAATGGTTATTGAAGAATAAAGCCATGTTCAACATAAAATTTGGAGAGCATACATTGCGAATTATAAGTAATGTATGCTCTTTTTCTTTTGAAGAAATTGGAAAGAACAAAGCGGTTATCTATAATTATACGAAACCTAAAAAACTGCATGAAATTATTAGAGAACTAAACAACTCTCCAATTAAAAATCACATCATTTTTCATTCAAACACTGAACATGTATTTGAAGAATTAGCAAAAAAATTTACTCGTATTCAGGCAGGTGGAGGCTTGGTTTTGAATGAAAAAAATCAAATACTATTTATCTTTCGAAATGGAAAGTGGGATTTACCAAAGGGAAAAGTAGAAGCAAATGAAACTGCAGAATTAGGCGCAGTACGAGAAGTAGAAGAAGAATGTGGAATAAAAATAACCAAGCTTGATTCTTTATTAAATATCACATACCATACATATATACTTGAGAATAAACATATTTTAAAATCCAATTATTGGTATATAATGCACGCAGATTCCAATCAAAAATTAATCCCACAGACAGAGGAAGGTATAGACAGAGTAGAATGGGTGGATTATAAAAATATTGAAACAATTTTACCACAATGCTATGAGTCCATAGCAGAATTATTGGCAAGGTACTTTAAACTAGAAAGAACCGCCTCTCTTTCGACGAAGAATCCATAAAACAGTGAAAATAAATAAGGCACAAAAAACAATTCCATAGATTATCTTAGTAGATATACCTACTGAACTATTTAATTTCCCTTTAATCGCTTGGTTATTTGGGTCTAGTTGAAGTGCTAACTCCAAATCGTCTTTAGCGCTTACCTTATCACCCATTTTCTCCCTGACCTCAGATCTATTTGTGTAGTAGGCAGGATTCTTATCATCAAGAAGAATTGCGGTACTATATAATTCCTCGGAATGATCAAGTCTGCCCCGTAGAAATTGGTTATTAGCCCAGTTGGCAAAAAAATCTGAGCGCTTAGAGTTCAAATTAACTGCATTTCTATAACAAAATTCCGCTGAATCATAATGTTTCAGATGAGTAAAACATAAACCTAGCATATGCCAACTACTTGCATCTTTTTCATTGAGTGCTAGAACATTTTTAAACATAATTGAAGCCGTTTGATATGACTGCATGTCATATTCAATCTTAGCACGATAATACTTGCATTCATCGTTCTTGGGATTCAGCATGATGCAGCTATCCAATTTCTCCTTAGCATTGATCAAATCAAGAGTTTTATAAGATTTTGTACCCTTAAGCATCAAGGTATCTGAATAGGTCAATTTATACTCGGATTTTGCACTTCCGAAAATAAGGATGGTTAAAAATGAATAAGTAATCTTCATTCGCATATTTACTTGTTTAAGAATCTAGTTCAGGATTTTCTGACGCCATATCTGCCCTTCGTAATACACTTTCTGGCAGAGACTTTTTCGCCTTGGCACCCATTTTTTTAAGTTTTTCTATACTATTTACAATATTGCCCTTCCCATCTACTAATTTATTCATGGCTTCTGAATACTCTTTTTTAGAGTCATCTATTTTTTTACCAATTTGAATCAAGTCTGTTATAAACCCTTCAAACTTATCGTAAAGTGCTCCAGCTTGACGAGCAATTTCTATTGCATTTTCTTGTTGTTTTTGATTGGTCCACATCGTATCTATTGTTCTTAGTGTAGCTAGCAGCGTTGACGGTGTCACGATGACAATATTTTTTTCGAATGCCTTATTATAAAGGCTCGCATCAGAATTTATGGCAATAGAAAATGCAGTCTCTATAGGTATAAACATAAGTACAAAATCAGGGGACTCCATTTGATAAAGGTCATGGTAATTCTTTTCGCTTAACTGTTCTATATGTCTTTTGATAGATTGTAAATGTGAGGCCAATGCTTCTTCACGAGGTGCATCCTCTTCTTCGTTAACATATCGTTCATAGCTGACCATAGATACTTTAGAATCTACTATCATTTTTTTACCATCCGGTAAATTGATGATGACATCTGGAAACACCCGAGAGCCATCAGCAGTTTCGAAACTTTTCTGAACAAAATATTCGCGATCTTTTTCTAACCCTGATTTTTCAAGTACTTTCACAAGAATCATTTCTCCCCAGTTACCTTGCATTTTACTATCGCCTTTAAGTGCCTTCGTAAGATTGAGTGTTTCTTTGCTCATCTGCTCATGAACTTCTCTTAATCCCCTTATCTGCTGATGCAGGGCTGCATTAAATCCGATACTTTCTTTATGTGTATCTTCTACCTTCTTTTCAAAAAGCTGAATTTTTTCCTGCAACGGTGATAAAATCGTTTTTAAATTTTCCTTATTTTGTTCCGTAAATTTATTGGACTTTTCTTCTAATATTTTATTTGCCAATATCTCAAAATCTTTGGTCAAACGCTCTTGGAGATTTTGTAGCTCCAACTTTTGTTCTGATAATTTTGTAAGTAAATTAAGCTCTTCACTTTCTTTTTTGGCCAAGGCAATAGATAAAGACTCTTTATCTATACTTAACGCATTTAGAGAAGCCTTGGATAAGTTGAGTTCATTCTTTAGATAATCCAATTCTGCTTGGCTAATTTTCAAACTCGATTCGGTGGTATTAAGTTGCCTTTCAATCTTAGTTCTTGAATAAAGAAAACCGATAACTAATCCACCCAGAAATGCTAGGAATGGAATTAAATAGTATACGATACTTTCTTGCATAATTTTGATTTTTAAATCACAAGAATACTACAACCAAGTGTCAAAAAATGTCTTTTATATAAATTATTATGAGCCTAACAATTTGTAACGCATGGTCATAGCTATTGTATTAGCTCTGGAGATAGCCTCATCTGTTTTATCACCCTCAAAATTTTCTCTAAGAGTAGATTCGAAATGACGTAACCAAATAGGGAAATCTTCTTTTTTCAATACTAAATGCTGATGCGCTTCCATCATATTTCTCCTGTAGCTATTCGTTCCAAGAAGCAATGTATTCCAGAAATCATAAATTTTAGGCATATGTTCCTCTAGATTTAAATCCAGAAATAGGTGATTTATTCTATCATCTGACAATAGCTTTTTATAAAATAAATCGGAAAACAATTTTACGTCCTCCTCAGATCCTATATCGCGGGGCATTAGGCAGAAGCTAAACCCATTTTACGCCGAATATCTTCTACTTCACCTTTAGGTATGGCATTAATGAGCCTTTTTGTGTAATCCGTGGTTGGATGATTGTAGATATCATCGGCATACCCAATTTCTTCGATTTCGCCTTTATTCATAACCACAATTCTATCACTAATAAATTTCACTACAGAGAGGTCATGCGAAATAAAAATATACGAAAACTTAAACTCCTCTCTGAGTTTTATGAGCAAATTAAGGACTTGGGCTTGTACAGATACGTCAAGGGCGGATACGGATTCATCACAAATAATAAAACTAGGGTTAAGAGCCAAAGCTCGCGCTATACAAATTCTTTGACGCTGACCACCAGAGAACTCATGTGGATACCTGTTAAATTGCTCTGGTAATAGATTAACCTTATTGAGTAGGGATAATACCATATCCTTGCGCTCTTTAGGATTATTATATATCCCATGAACAGTCATAGGTTCCATGATAGCATCGCCTATAGTCATTCTTGGATTAAGGGATGAATAAGGATCTTGGAAAATAATTTGCATCTCTTTTCTCAACTCTTTTAAATCAGATTTAGAAAGATCCAAAACATTGCGACCTTTGTAAATTATTTCACCATCATATGCAGGATTTAATCTAAGAATAGCCTTACCTAAAGTGGTTTTTCCACAACCACTCTCACCCACTAAACCAAGGGTCTCCCCTTCTTTCATTTTAAAACTGACTTTATCGACAGCTTTGATATAGTCTTTTGGATTCCCAAAAAAGTCTAACTTTGATGGAAACCAAACCCTCAAATCTTTTACCTCTAAAAGCTTAGGAGCTTCTTCTAATTTCTTTCTTCTTTGAATAGTTTCTTCAGGTGTTACAATTACCTTTTCTATCGCCTTATTCAAATCTGACTCTATCTCTACTAACTTTCCTGTTTCATCCTTACGCATAAAATCTTTAACAGTAGGCAATACTTTGAGTCGCTTGGTCAATGGAGGTCTACATGCTAATAGTCCTTTGGTATATGGATGCTGAGGCTTTTCAAAAATAGATAAGACATTGCCCTCTTCGACAATTTTACCTTTATACATAACAATGACTCGATCTGCTATTTCAGCTATAACACCTAAATCATGTGTAATAAAAATAATAGAGGCTTCTATCTCTTTTTTGAGATCATTCATCAAATTCAAAATAGTCTTCTGAACAGTCACATCCAATGCGGTGGTTGGTTCATCTGCTATCAATATTCCAGGCTTACAGCTCATAGCCATAGCAATCATAACCCGTTGTTTCTGACCCCCTGATAACTGGTGAGGATAAGCCTTTAGAATTCGTTTTGGATCGGGGAGTTTAACTTGTTCGAATAACTTTAACGTCAATTCATCCGCTTCTTTTTTTGTTTTATTCTGATGCAATATAATGGCTTCTGATACCTGATCACCACAGGTATATACAGGATTGAGCGAAGTCATAGGTTCCTGAAATATCATAGATATTTCATTTCCTCGAATTCTTCTTAAATCTTTATCGCCAAGCTTGGTTATATCTATCACTTCTCCATCATCTGTGTAATATAAAATTTCACCTGATTCTATCCTTCCCGGCGGATTGGGTATGAGGCGCATAATAGACAAGGAAGTCACCGACTTACCACTACCTGATTCGCCTACAATTCCTATAGTCTCTCCTCTATAGAGTGTAAAACTCACATCATTGACCGCGCGCACCTCTCCTTCATCTGTTTTAAATGTAGTGACTAAATTTTTTACTTCTAAGAGTTTTTTCTTTTCCATGATTGTCCTTAATAATTAATGGCAGTTACTTTAAAGTATGGTAAAAATAAATAATTGAATTTAATTCAATCTAATTTACTTTAAAACGTAGCAACTAGTATCTTTAAATAAGAAGTATTTAGGATTTAGCTTATCATAATCAATTGTTTCCCACTCTGTAATCCATGAATTTTTCTTATTTAAATCATTTAAATATTTATGTGATTGATAGGTGACAATGATAGAACTGGACTTTCCTTTTCTTATGGTAGACAATAACCAAGTTTCAAATGAACTACCCCAGCTCAATTTTAAAATATTTCTATTATAATGGTCTTCCTTCAACAACACTTTTTCACCATAATACTTATTTACTATACTATCTAAATAGGCTAGACGCTTCGTATATATTCTTGATACATTTATAACTCTAAAACAAAAACCTATTATCAGGACTATCAAAAACAACTTTGTTATCGTAGGTCTACTTTGAAAAGAGAAATAGTCAATAAGTACTACGGAGATAAACAATGATATTAAATTGTATTGTACCTCAGCATAAAACAAATCCATCTGTATCTCATAGGCAATATAAATTAACAACAAAAATCCAACACTGTAAAAAAGCATCAATGCTGACTGCCACCATTTTTTGATGTACAGAAGATAACAGAATCCTATCGTTAGATAGAGGTTCAAGAATATATAGTTCGATATAAAATTACTATAAATTGTTTCTATTTTAATGCCCTTCCTTTCTTGAGAAAAATTAGAAATAAATTCTAAAAGTTTTTTTGTGAAATTGTCGTCATATGCATTCTCAAAGAAAAGTTTTTTTACAATAGTTATAGTAATTAACGCTACAAACTGAATCAAATAAAACTTTCGGTTTTTAACATCCTTAAGTATTTGATTGGCAAAATAAAATGTGCCCACAAAAAATAATAACGGGTGCATGAACACTAATGACACTAAGAATAAAAGTCCGAAAAATATAGTAAACCAATTAAAACGCACTTTTACTAAAAGCCACTCTAATAGAGCTACATAAACAAAAAACCAAGAAACTCCTTGAACCAATTCACACTGCGGCCAAAAAAAAGAATGTGAAACTATTAAATAGTGATACAATAAAAATAAAATGGATATACGTTTGTTCGAAAATACGAAAGCTATCAAGACAAAACACAATCCATAAATTATAGGGAAGGATAAGGTATAAATCCTAGCAATAGTGTCTAATTCCAAGCCAAGCTTGTAACCAATAAAAGGAAAGATTTGTGTAAAAAACGCTAAATACCTATTAACCTGAATTGCCAAATCTCCATTTCGAATGATTTCACACAGTTGAAAAGCATTATCGAGCATGGTAGCCCGCTCTAGGTAGTAATAATTAGCTAATAAACTATAGACAAAAAAAGATAACACCCCAAACCACCTGATAAATCGCATGGCTAGAGCATTAACAACGCTTCCACGGGATCAGAACCGATCAGCATTTTCTCTGGATTTTCGAGGTAATCTTTTACTGTGACTAGGAAGCCTACACTTTCTTTACCATCAATAATTCTATGATCGTAACTCAAGGCGACATACATCATAGGTCTTATGACTATTTGACCATTTTCGACCATAGTGCGCTCTTGTATCTTATGCATACCTAGGATAGCGGATTGTGGCGGATTGATGATAGGTGTGCTCATCAGCGAACCAAAAACACCCCCGTTCGTTATAGTAAAAGTACCTCCTTCCATATCTTCCATAGATAAATTGCCATCTCTTCCTTTAGCTGCTAAATTAGCTACAGCTTTTTCTATGCCATCCATAGTCAAGCTCTCTGCATTGCGAATAACAGGTACTACAAGACCCTTTGGTGTCGATACCGCTATGGATATATCTGCATAATTGTGATATATAAGTTCACCTTTTTCTACATCAATATAGGCGTTCACTTCTGGATATTTCATCAAAGCCAAACTACAAGCTTTCGTAAAAAAGCTCATAAAACCCAGATTTATTCCATGTACCTCCTTAAATTTATCCTTATACTTCGCACGAATATCCATAATCGGCTGCATATTCACTTCGTTAAACGTGGTGAGCATTGCCGTGCTATTTTTTGCGTGAACTAATCGTTCGGATATGACTTTGCGAATCCGTGGCATTTTCTTCACCTCTTCGCCTCTGCTAAAGATAGCCTGAGATTGGGATAGCGTTTTAAAGCCTTCCTGTGCAGAACTAGTGCCATTCTTGATAGCAGTTATGACATCTTCCTTGGTAATTCGACCATCTTTACCGCTACCTTTTATTTGGAATACATCGAGTCTATTTTCTGTAATCAATTTCTGAGCAGATGGCGATGGTGTACCCTTAGCATAATGATTGGTTGAAACTATATCGTTCTTATTCTCTTTTTTCTCTGCTTCTTGAGTCACAAATGGTTTCTCATCGGCAGCAATAATAGGCACAGATGAAGATTCTGGTGCCTTAACAGATGTATCTATCTGAGCTATCAATCCTCCCACTTTGACATCCTCGCCTTCACTCAATATCAGCTTTATCTTCCCAGCCTTTTCAGCTATCAGTTCCTGTGATGCCTTATCCGTTTCCACCTCACACAAAGGCTGGTCTAGTGTTACATAATCACCATCTTTCACTAGCCAAGTTCCAAGAGTTACTTCAGTGATAGATTCAGCTACATTGGGGATAACGACGTCTAATATCATTTTTCTTAAAATAAAACACAAAGATAAATTGAAAACCGAAATTTTGTCGCTAAGATTTGCTAAATTGAAATACAGGACAAACTGTATAGTATATCACCCACACTTAATGCCTAGCCTGTGGATGTTCTTCTTCTTTAATTTAAACTAGGATTGTATCTTTGTCATCTAAGCTATAGTGTATGCAGGTTTATCATGAATTATTAGAGAGAATTATCGCGGAAGGCGCGGACAAAAGTGATCGCACGGGAGTGGGTACACGGAGTCTTTTCGGCTATCAAATGCGATTCGATTTGAGTCAGGGTTTCCCTCTTATGACGACAAAGGAGCTTCACTTAAAGTCAATTATCCATGAATTGTTATGGTTTCTTCAGGGGAATACCAATATCAAATACCTCGTTGATAATGGTGTAGGAATTTGGAATGATTGGCCATATGAGAAATATAAAAAATCGCAAGCTTTTCAAGGGGAAACTATCAAAGAATTTGCTAATAAAATAAAGGAAAGTAGTGATTTTGCCAATCAATGGGGAGAATTAGGACCTGTATATGGTCGTCAATGGCGGCATTGGGAAGGTCTAAATGGTGTAAAAGTCGACCAAATTGCTGACTTAATGCATCAATTAAAAAACAACCCTGATTCGCGCAGGCACATCGTATCGGCATGGAACCCTACAGAAATTGGGAATATGGCTTTACCACCTTGTCATTGCTTATTTCAATTTTATATTGCTAATAATAAGCTAAGTTGTCAGCTCTATCAGCGAAGTGCCGATGTATTTCTTGGTGTTCCCTTCAATATAGCCTCTTATGCATTATTTACCGCCATGATTGCGCATGTTTTAGACTTAGAACTAGGACATTTTGTGCACAGTTTTGGCGATGTGCATTTATATCATAATCATTTTGAGCAGGCGAAACTTCAATTAACCAGAGAGCCTTTGCCACTTCCCAGTCTGCACTTTAAAAGAAAAATTGAATCTATTTTTGATTTTCAATACGATGATATCGAGATTCTCAATTATAGATTTCACCCTAAAATAAAAGCAGAAGTTGCCGTTTAATACAAAAAATATCGTATAAATAGTATCATCATCAAATTAAAGTAGAATAACCTTTTATATAAATGAAGCAGGTCTCTTTCTTACTATTTCTGATAATTAGTTCGAATCTTTGTGCTCAGAAAAAAATTAAAATTGATACGAGTCTAAGACCCATACAATATCTATACCATATCTTAGATACAACCAAAATTAAAATTAACAATTTCAAATATAGAGGACTAAAATCTGCACTTGGCCGATTCAATATACATTTGGATAAATTTGAGATTAAGGATGGGATAGTACTATCAACAGGAAATCTAGGTACTATAGGAGGAGGAAATAAAACCCCTGGCACCAGCGGACTTGCCTGGGATAATAATTATAGATTCAAAGGTGATAGAGATTTAGGTAAACTTTCCAAAGGTAAAGTTTGTGATCAAGCATATATCGAATTTGACTTTATAGCATTGGAAAATGAGATTAAATTCAATTATATTTTCGCCTCAGAAGAATACAAAGAGTATGTCGGTAGTCGTTTTAACGACGTATTCGGATTTATAATTACTGGCGATGGCAATTTCTATAGAAATATAGCACTGGTACCTGAAACCAATACTCCTGTTACCATCAATAATATCAATCACCTTAGAAAAAATGAATTGTTTATCAATAATGAATGCTTTGTTAATTCAAAAATTAAGAAGGATATTGTAGATGATTTAGAACCAAGAGAACCTTTTTTCAAAGAACTTATAATAAAATTATTTGGGGCTAAATCCAAAGATTTTGCAGTGAATGAAACAGAGCGAAAAGACCTAAATGATGAGCTCTTCAATAATTTTGAATTCGATGGATTGACGAGAAAATTGACAGCTAGCTGTTTCTTGATACCTTATAAAGTATACCATATGAAAATAGCCATAGGAGATATAGGAGATCCTATGTTTGATAGTGGAGTATTTCTGGAGTACCAATCCTTTACAGCTCAGAAGAATAAAAATGCCCCTTTCTTCAAAAACTATGAGAACATTAGCGCTAAAATTAATTTTGATAGTCTGTTTCAGCTGAAAATTGAATCACCGATTGTTATTGATTCCCCTAAACAAATTGAGGAAAAATTTGAAATTACAAACATCAATTTTGAATATAATAAATATGAAATTCCAGATTCTAGTCAGATTAATATTCGTGAATTAGCCATTTACCTCAATAAAAATAAAGATTATCGAATACACCTGCTTGGCTATACCGATAATATAGGTACCATGGATTATAACCAAAAGCTATCAGAACAAAGGGCCAAGGCGGTGAAAAACTTGTTAGTAGAAAATGGAGTGGCAGAAGATCGGATTAATTATATTGGAAATAACTACGACAATCCTCTCGCTAGTAATGAAACTGAACATGGTAGGTCTAGAAATAGACGTGTAGAGATTGTAGTATTGGAATAACAACCCGTTAGGGCTCGCCTCTAGGTGTGTTCCTACAAACGAAATGATAAAATTTTATCTAATCCCTGATTCAAATCTGTCAATTCATGCCCTATTGCAACTTTCATATTGGTAATATCAGGGCAGCGACGAGTCATATCGCCTTCTTCTAAAGCAGGTAAATGTAATATTTCTGATTTCGAGTTTGTTTTTTGAATGATAAACTTTGCTAACTCCAGTATCGAAATTTCATTAGAATTACCTATATTTATGGTTTCATTAATAAACAAATTTTGATATAAGCAGTTTACAGTAGCTTCAATATTATCGTCGATATAGCAAAGTGTTCTTGATTGACTACCATCGCCATAAATAGTTATAGGCTCATTTTTGAGAGCCAAGTTAAGAAACTTCTTTACTACAAAATCATTACTTTGTTTGGGTCCATAGGTGTTGAAAAATCTGAATATCGTATAGTCTAATCCAAATTCTTTTTGATAGCTCTTTATATAGGCTTCTGCGACATTTTTTACTATCGCATAAGGTAATCGTGAGTTTAGTGGAGTCGTTTTTTCATTCTGGGGATGTTCAAATGGCTCTCCATAAACCTCACTGCTGGATGAAAAATAAATTCGTTTAACGCCAGTGGAAACACTGAGTTTTAAAATCTCTTCAATACCGTTAATATCATTAAGAACCCATAATGGATTTTCAATTGTTCTTTTTACACCTACTACCGCAGCATAGTGAAAAACATAATCAAACTGGAAGGATGTCATCACTGCTCCTATCTGCTTCTTATCATTGACATCGCAGACAATAAATTTATAATTAATAGGTGAATTTTGTGGTAAATTTTCCTTTTTTCCTGTTAAAAAATTATCAACTGCTACTACGAAGTTATGAGGATTCTCAATTAATCTATCTACAAGACAACTGCCAACTTGACCTGCTGCGCCTGTTACTAAAATATATCGCTCAAAATTGTGTTGATGACTATGTGGCATTATTTAAAACTGTTCGTTAGCTACATTCAATAGATACTGTCCATATCCACTTTTTGTCAATGGTTCAGCAATTTTGAGCAGTTGTGATTTATCTATGAATCCTTTACGATAGGCTATTTCTTCGATACATCCAATTTTAAATCCTTGCCTATTTTCAATGACCTGTACAAACTGTGACGCCTGCATCAATGATTCATGCGTACCCGTATCGAGCCAAGCTGTGCCACGCTCCAATATGCTTACACTAAGTTTCCCTTTTTCTAAATATATTTTATTCAAATCGGTTATTTCATATTCGCCTCTTGCGCTTGGCTTCAAATTTTTAGCATATTCTACTACTGAATTATCATAGAAATACAAACCCGGAACAGCATAATTTGATTTTGGGTTACTAGGTTTTTCTTCTAAACTTATTGCCTTTTTGTTTACATCAAACTCTACAACCCCATATCTTTCTGGGTCTGATACTCGATATGCATATATCATTCCACCTTCTAAATCATTGTTTTTTTCCAACAATTTTCCTAATCCTGCGCCATAAAAAATATTGTCACCTAATACCAAAGCACATTTATCATTTCCTATAAACTTCTCACCAATCACGAAAGCCTGTGCCAATCCATTGGGAATTTCTTGTACAGCATAGGAAAACTTGCAACCAATCTGACTGCCATCACCAAGCAATCTTTCAAACTGCGGTAAATCATAGGGTGTAGAAATAATCAAAATCTCTCTGATACCACTCAACAAAAGAGTTGACAATGGATAGTATATCATAGGCTTATCATAGATAGGCATGATTTGTTTACTAATAGCATAGGTAATAGGATAGAGTCTTGTCCCACTACCTCCTGCAAGGATGATTCCCTTCATTCGTTCTTATTATTTTTTAGTCAACTTTTCTATTTCTGCCTCCAGAGCAGGACCTCTTAGGTCTTTTGCTGCTATTTTCCCATTTTTATCTAATAAATAGGTCTTAGGGATATAACTCACATCATAGGTACTAGAAGCTATACCTCCTGCGAGATTATCTGAAAAATGAGTTGTCCATGTCAATCCATCTTGTCCGATAGCTGCCTTCCACTTAGTTAAATCTTGGTCTTGAGAGATACTTAAAATTACTAATCCTTTGGATTTATACTTATTGTAAGCTGCCACTACATTTGGATTCTCCATTCTGCATGGTCTGCACCAGCTTGCCCAGAAATCCATCAATACTATTTTTCCTTTAAAGGAGGATAATTTCACTTTCGATCCATCTTCCTTAACCAAATCAATATCTGGCGCCTGAGCTCCTACATCCAGCTTAGTTTTGGCTTCTGCCATTCTCTTTTGTGCATCTAAATTATTGACGATTGCCTGAAAATCATTGGCATAGTTCGAACCAGGCATTTCTTTATTCAATTTTTCTGCGAAAACGCGAATGTCTTGAGTTAACTGCTCTGGAACTGGCTGATTTTGAAACTGCTGAAGCATCACTGAATAAAGATAATACTTAGTCATGGAATTCTTTGATGTTTGAATCACACCCGTCAAATAACGATTAAAATTTTCAGTTTTAGCATTGATTTGTGTACCTATTTCCTGAGCCTCTTTTGAATTTGGGTCTTTCTGAGCTAACGCATTGTACTGTTGATACAGCTGCATAGTTTCTGATTGTTGCGCATTAAAATTCTTTACTAAATCTTGAAATTCTTTCTGAGATTCATTGCTGGTAATAGTGTAATTCATTGGGCTCTTTTCGTCTAGTGTTACTTGGACTAATTCCTTTTTGTTTAAACTCATAAACCAAAAAAGTTCACCCTGTGGAGTGTTTGACTTTATTCTCAATCTATAGAAACCCAAGCCTTCAATTGGACCTTTCAATGTGAAAATTCCATTCTTCAATACAGCACTATCTATCATTTTAATTTCGGTATGCGAGATGCGCTCTAGATAAATAGACTTGGCATTGGCATTGTTAAGTTTTCCGTTGATGACATAATCGTCTCCCCCTATGGCATTACAGTTGGTGAGAATTATGGTCAATAAGGCTAAAAGTATTCTTTGCATTTTAAATTTGATTTTAATTATTCCAGTTTATTATATAGACAAAAATATTGAATATTCGATTAAAGCTTGACTTCTTTTAGATTTATCTTAGTTCCAAAGAACTTTTCAGCTGATTTTTCAAAATTTTTAGCTAAATCAGATACGATGTATTCATTTTCGCTATTGCGTTTTACACTGAGCATACTTTCTTTTTCCAGAATATATTTCAATTTATCTGCTACTACAGGACCTGAAAGTAATAATTTAACTTTATGATGATAAAATTCCGATATATCGTCCGCTATTAAGGGATAATGTGTGCATGCTAGGACCAATGCGTCTATTCCTTTCAAGATTGGTTCGCTTAGATATTTCGCTATAATTGTAGAAGAGATTTCATCATGGATAAAGTTTTCCTCAATCATGGAGGCTAAAAGTGGTGTAGCTAGCACGGCATACTTTTGGTTTGGAGCTCGTCTATCGAGCTTATCCTGGTACACACTTGAATCTACAGTACCTCTTGTAGCAATGATGCCAACCTTTTCAAAGGGGTTAGCTACTACTAATTCGATCATAGGGTCAATTACATTTATAATAGGAACTCTACCTTCATAAACTTTCTTTAGATGATTATAGGCAACAGCAGAAGCGGTATTACAGGCAATGACCACCGCTTTGCAGTTCTTTTCTTCTATGAGATAGTTTGTAATTTTTACAGCAAATTCTTGAATCAATTCAGGTGACTTTTCACCATAGGGCATGTGCTCAGAGTCTCCAAAGTAAACGATGTGTTCATTTGGGAGTAGACTAGAAATAGCATTGGCGACCGTAAGGCCGCCAATACCACTATCAAAAATCCCAATACTCTGAGAGTTCATGGAAAATATTACTTTTTCTTAGGAGCCATGCTTGGCACAGATGCTGGAGCAGTTCCAGTTCCAGCGGCTGGAGTAGCATTAGCTGGTGTCAATGGTATGCCCATTTTGGTTTTAGTAGCATCTGTGATGTCATCTCCTTTAGGAAAAACGATCATACCACCTGCAGATACATCAAAAACATGTGTATAGCCTCTTTCTGCCGCTACTTGCTCTATCATTTTCTTTGCTTTTTCGAGGATAGGAACTGAAAGCGTCTGCTCCATCTGCTGAACTTCCTTTTGGGCAGATTGCTCGAACTTTTCAATTCTCTTCTGCAGATCTTGCAATTCAGCAACCTTAGCTTCTTCGATAGCCGTCATTTTCTGAGGATTGATACCCTTTAACTCTGCCATCTTAGTTTCATACTGCTTATACATGGTTTCAAGCTGCTTGCTCAATTCAGCACTTTTTTCTTGAATTTTAGCTTGAAGCGCTTTTGTTTCCGGCATACTCATAACTAATTCGTTTGAATTGACGGTAGCCGTTTTCATTTGTGCACTAGCAGAAAGAGTCATCATAGCTGCCAGTAAAATAAAAAATTGTTTTTTACTCATTGTGTTGATTTTATTAAAAATTGAATTCGTTTTCCATTTCATGGTGATCATTTGTTGTTTATTAAAATTAATTGTAATTATTTTTGGTGCAATTATACGGAAATAATCTAATTCCCCATTGCTTTTATGACATCTTCACTTATATTTAATCTCGGATTACTATAAAGGACAGTGTTACCGCTACTTTTATCTATAACGAGGTCATAAGACTTAGCTTGAGCTATTTTTTGAATTTCCTCTATCATACGACTCATAATAGGCTGTAATAACTCTTGGCGCTTTTTAAACAACTCTCCATTAGGTCCGAATCTTTTTTGTTGGAGGGCAGCTACCTCCTTTTCCTTTGCTTCTATTTCTAGAATTTTCTCCTGCTTCATTTGTGCTGTATAAAGCGATTGTTCTGCTTGAAATTTCTTGTAGATAGACTCTAACTCACTCATGCGATCTTCGATATCCTTCTGCCATTCTTGTGATTGTTTTTCCACTTTCTCGTTAGCAGCTTGATAAGATTTTAATTTGGAAAAAATGTACTCAGATTCAACAATAGCAACCTTTTGAGCACTTGCCATACTAATAAATAGCGAGCACGCTAGTATAAAATAAATTCTATTCATATAGTTAATTTTAATATTTAGAAACTCAAATTTAAACAAGGTTTATTAGATGACCTTTAAAAATGCTTAAATGTTTATGGGACCTTAAACTTCAAAGTTTGTCTGGAATGGGCACTAAAATATCCCAAAACTTCTCCTCCATATATATTGGTAGGAGGGTTTGTAGGCGCAGCACTTTCATTTCCACCACTGACGACTGCCTGATTTTGCACCAATATTTTCCAATAATTAAAATTGGCCTTATCTATGCCTAAGAAAACAAATTCTCCAGAGTCGCCCTTTTTAAAATCTTCCCGAAAAGTAGAAAATCTCCAACGAGAACCATTGATGAGTCTATCTTCTACGACATACTGAAATTCTGCGGTCTTTCCGTTTTTTCGTGAGAAATATCGATAAAAATTTTCTTCATTAATAGGATCATTAATCACTATCGTTGGGTTTATATTATCCTGTGTCAGAAAAAAGAAGTAATAAAAGCTATCTATCTTTGGACTAGGATTTAATTTAGATTCTGCTCGATAGACTCCACTAGGGTCATTTACCGTAAGATAATAGGTATTACCTACCTTACCTTGAAGGGTAGTCGTTTTATATAAGCCGTCTGCATGCTTTATTAAAGAGTCACGATTTCCTTCATTGTCAGATATCAAAACCCAATTTGGTGAATGTGGAACAAGATTTGAAGTGTTATTGAAGTTTACAGACCTAGACAATTTTACAAAATAAGGACCTGGTCCATCGTGAACTTCACCCTCAATGACCAGTTTATTGGCATTCTCAGCTAGTGATACATCTATACGCTCCTTGCATGAATAGAGGACTAACAATAATCCTAATGGTAATAATAATTTGACTCGCATACTCATTAAATTTTATTTGACTGCTTTCTTAGGTTTAAATTTAAAATTATAAGTGATGGAAGGAACCTGTGCAAAAAGATAAGTTTTTTCAGCAAAGGTTTCACCTGTTTGAATGTTATTTAGAAAATCAATGGCAAAGGCATTTTTAGCTCCTAACACATTGTAAACAGAGAAGCTCAATTCATGCTCCCAAGTTCTACCCTTTTTAAGTAACCAGTTCAGAGCTAAATCTACCCTTGTATAATTAGGGAATCTATCTTTGTTTCTTTTTTCATAAGAGGTATAAACCAAGCCATTGGAAGTAGGATCAGCAGAGACATCGCCCGAAATACTGTATTTCCCTGTTGGATAATTTGTAGCATTTCCTGTGTAATAGACCAAAGTTCCTGAAATATTAATTTTCTTAGATAAGTCATACATGGCTACCACAGCTAAATCATGTGTGCGGTCAAAACGATACGGGAACCATTCTCCACCATCAACACCGTCAAAACTTCTCTCGGATCTAGCTAAGGTATAACTAACCCAGCCCGTCAATTTTCCTACTCGTTTTTTCACATAAAATTCTGCGCCATAGGCTCTACCGATTCCATAAACCAAATCTTTCTCCACAGTTTCATTCGCAGTGAGGATGGTTCCTGGTTTATAATCTATCTGATTCTGCATATATTTAAAATAACCCTCTATAGAAGCCTCAAACATATCACCCCCAAAATTGAAAAAATATCCCGCTGAAACTTGGTCTGATATAGCTGGGCGCACATTTCTAGTCGATAATACCCATCGATCTGTGGGAGATCCAGCATTCGTATTACTTAACTGGTGGATGTATTGCACATTTCTAGAATAAGCAAATTTGATAGATTTGTCTTCGGCTAGGCTATAGTTTAAAGATATACGAGGTTCAGGATTGAAATAACTTCTATCCAATTGCCTATTTTTCAAAATAGTAGTATCGAGCACACGTCCTGATGCGTCAAAAGAATATAAATTATTACTTCCAGCTACTGTAAATAATGATAATCTGAGTCCATAATTAATCTTTAACTTTGAACTTATTGTTTGTTCATTTTGAATATAGACAGCGTTTTCCCAGCCGTTGCTTCTATTAAGACCACGCTTCGCTACCAAGGTATCATTGCTTTCTATATCGCCTGGTACTACATTATACCAGGTAGAAATACCTCCAATTTTAATTCTATTTTTACTATTTAAAAAGTAGTCATAGTCTTGCTTTAAGCTATAATTATTCAAGATAGAGTTAACTTTTAAATCAAAGTTATTGATACCTATTTTGACCTGATAATTAAAATTGTTATATATAAACGAAGTATTGGAGAATAACTTATCATTTATTATTCTATTCCATCGAGTGGTAGCCGTTACGTTACCATATTGTATTCCAAAGGCATCTGCCAGTCCGAAATGGTCATTCCCAAAATATCCCGAAAAATAAATTCTATCCTTCTCACTGATTTTAAAGTTTGTTTTTAAGTTTAAATCATAAAAATATAAGGTACTTTTCTTAGCTACTGAATCTGAAGCGAGAAATAAGAAAGCATCTGCGTAGGTTCGTCTGCCTGAAACAAAAAATGAGCTCTTATCTTTTTGGATAGGACCTTCGGCATACAATCGTGAAGCGATAAGTCCTATACCTCCTCCTATTTCATAATTTTTATTATTACCTTCTTTCATTTTCACATCTATGACCGAGGATAATCTACCGCCATATTCCGCCGGCATATTCCCTTTGTACAAAGTCAAGTCTTTTAAAGCGTCAGAGTTAAAAGTAGAAAAGAAACCAAGTAAATGGGAGGCATTATAAACTGGTGCCTCATCGAGTAATATCAAATTTTGATCAATACCGCCTCCACGCACGACAATACCAGAAGCACCTTCCTGCTGAGGCATGACTCCGGGTAAGAGTTGAATAGATTTTAAAATATCGCGTTCACCTAGAATAACAGGAATTTTTTCAATTTCCTTCAAATCCACTTGAATTTTTCCCATCTGTACTTCTTCTGTAAGTTTTTGTTTTTTCTTTCCAGAAACTGTCACTTGTTTTATAGCTGTAGACTTCTTTTTTATAGTGAAATTTTTCTTCTGACTCGCAGATACATTTATCTCTTCTATCTTTTCATCATAACCTAAAAACTTTATACGCACTTTGTAAGAACCCACTGGTATGGATAAGGAATAAAAACCATAGGCATTGGTGGCTGTGCCTACACCTTGAAGTTCCATGATGGAAACGATAGCACCTGTAATAGTCTCTCCGCTCTCTGCATCAGAAACTGTTCCACTGAGATTCACATTTTGAGCTTGTATACTAAATGAAAATAGTAATAGAAAAAAGGAGAATAATAATCTGTATGACATAAAAATAAATAGAGAACAAATTTAAGAGGTACGCTACAGAGAAATAGAGTAAAAATCTTTAAGATTTTAACAATTAGATTTCAAATAATTTAATATTTCATTATGGCTCTGAAATGAATTTAAAATCATTGAATTATAGATTTCATTGCTTCTATTGTGTTGTTCTGGAAGTCCTAAAATTTTCAATCCAGCAGCATAGGCAGCTTTGACGCCATTCATACTATCTTCGATGACTATGATATCTTCTTTTGCCAGTCCTAGGTAGTTTATGGCTGAATGATAGACCGCAGGATGAGGCTTGCCCCATTCCTCATCATAAGCTGTAAATTTACGCTCAAAATAGTCATCTAAGCCCACAAAACGGACAATGCTTTCATACACATACTGCGAGGACGAAGTGACTAGGCAGCGTCGCCATCCTTTTTCTTTTATCCATTCTGTGAGTTCTCTCAGTCCATCCATAGGCTCGCCTCGCTCATAGACTAACCGCACTACTTCTTTTTCTATTTCATGTCCTATCTCCGATAGATCACAGGTAAAACCATATTTTGACATATGCATATTGACCACTTCAGTAGTCTTCAATCCTGTACTTTGGTTCACATCTTCTTCCGTGAGTTCGATATTAAATCTCTCCTTGAAAATCTTATGCTCCGCCTCTCTCCAAAAAGGCTCAGAGAAGACGAGAACCCCGTCCATGTCAAATAAAATAGCTTGAATTTTTTGCATTTGATTTTTGGATAAAGGTATTTAATTTTATTTATTTTTGTGTTATGAATATCACTAAACTCTCCCAATTAGACCTAACTAAGAAATACTCTTATGCAGACTATCTCTTGTGGAAAATCAAAGAGAGGGTAGAACTGTTTAAAGGAATAATAGCAGAGATGTCCCCTGCGCCGAGTACCACACATCAGCGAATTCTACTTAATCTTACTAGAATTTTTGATGCTTATTTCATTAACCATTCTTGTAGTTTATTTTTTGCGCCCGTCGATGTTCGATTGCTAAACAAAAAACAATCAACTAAAGATAAAGATATCTATAATGTAGTTCAGCCAGACTTGATTGTCGTTTGTGATGAAGATAAAATCGATGAACGAGGCTGCCTAGGTGCACCAGACTTAGTCGTAGAGATCTTGTCGCCAGGCAATTCGAATAAGGAAATGAATATCAAATACGAACTCTACGAAGAAGCAGGTGTTAAAGAATACTGGATGATTCACCCTACAGAGCGCCAATTGCTTATCTATGTATTGGAAAATGGAAAATTTATAGGTAAAAAACCTATAATTGAAACAGAAAATGCCATTTCTTATCTATTTCCAAAATTGAAATTTCCATTGAAGAAATTATTTGTGGGAGTGAAGTAGGTAATAAGGGATAGTTTAATTGGTAATGTAATCATTTTTATTTGGTAGCCCCATGCTAGCCCGAGTTTGTAACCACACGTGTACGAATCCCCTGTTCGGCGCAGTCTCTGACTGCGTCGCTGTGTATTGAAATCTTTGATTTCATTCCAATATCTTGAGATTAATAATTCCTTCTCCTAAAATATAGTTCGACGCACTGCTATACATATAGTCTTCTGCTTTATATACGATACCTGCTCTTACTGGATTTTCATGAATATAATTCAGTTTCTGATCAATAAACTTATTCGAAACAAGCTCCACAGCATGATTCTCGTGCGTCCATATTTGAAACTCACTGTTTCTTTTGTGCCTTTTAGCAGCGAATTCAAATCGTTTTAACATCCAATCATTTCTACTTTCTGTCGGCTTGTTTATTTCTTCTAAAAATTGCTTAGCAGTATATTTTTTAAAATCTCTAATGATATCACTCAATGCAAATCCTTCTCTAGCACTAGCTATCAAATGAATATGATTAGACATGATGACATAAGCATATAAGTTCAATCCCTTGTGCTCCATACAATAACTGAAACTTTCTATAACAATATCTTTATAAATTTTTCGTGTAAATATATCTACCCAATCTACTATCTGGAACGTCAAATAAAATAATGCATTCTGGTCTAAAATCTTGTATCCTGTGCTCATTTTTATAGTTACAAAAATAGCTTTTCTTTTGTAAATTACAAATTTACGAACGCTCCGAAATAGTTAAAAACTATGCCGAACACAGCACGACTTCGACTGCACTATACGGCGAACTAGGTTATCGGGATCGCCAAACAACCACGCCACAGTGCGCCGAGCTAAGGACCCCGATAAATATCCGCAATAAAAAATATCAAGCGCAATGCCTGACACTTCTAACTTCTTTCTGTAAATTACAAATTTACTAACGCACTGACGAAGTTGCAAACTTCGCCAAACAACCACGCCACACTACGCCGAGCTAGGTTGCAAACTTCGCCAAAAAATCACGCCACACTACGCCGAGCTAGGAAGGCTTATCGTTTTTTCTTCTTTTTTGAAAAATAATACTTTTTCTTTCCTATGTAGTAATATGGAGCAAGTTCAACATTAGGGCAACAGGGGTAATCAAATGAGAAAAAACCATAAGTATGACCCATACCCTGACAAGATTGATAGGTTCCAATAAGATTACTTGTTGGCGTGCAATCAGGGAATTGATTTAATTTGATTTTAATTGTATCACAAAATATTTTATCATAATCAATTCGAATACAAATTTTTTTATTTTTTATCGCTAAAATTGTTACACAATCTAATTTATTGAGTTTTTCCCTAGTAATAGCTTCGAATTTGTAAGTAATTTTATCTTGATTCGAAAAAATTAAAATTGAATCAACAACTTCAATTCCATCTCCTGAAACTACTTTAATTTCAATTCCAAAAACTAGACTAAATTTTAATACTAGAAACCAAAAAAGAATAAGCCTTATGAAAAATCTATTTCTTTCTTTTGTTCTCATTCTTAACAATGGATTTTGCATGATCTACATTTACGGTACCAACTAATTGTGATTGAGAGTCAAATACATTAATTGCTGATTCCCTCCCATCGATAATTGTATAATTAATTTTTTTTGTATATAGTTGCTCTCCATCGCTATTTTTTTTCGGTGCTCCATTAATATCTGTTTGTTGCTCATATTCACTATGAATTTTGGGCACTCCATTTTTCCCTACAATTAAATTAATTGAATATTCTTTGAATGCCAGTTTATCTCCTCCTTTTCCATCCGCTCTAGGTGGAGATGGTATGAGAGCGTCATAATAAGATGATTTACCATCCTTACTTACCTCTACGTCCAATGGATGAGAATGACTTGAGACGTCGCCAGGAGGAATTGATGCTGAAGCCCTTGAATCAGATTTTTTTGCATCTGGACCTTCGCCTGTAAAGGTTACATCGTAACCTCCTGACGAATTTTTTATCATTACAGAAGTTTGTTCTCGAATTTTCCCCTTTTTCCATGACTTTTCAGCTCTTTTAAAATCTTCAAGACCTTGTTTCAAAACATCTAAATGAAGTGCAAATCCCCCATTAAATGCTTTTCCATTTTCAATTGATGAAGGATATACTTTTTTTTCACCAATTTCAATTTTAATAGCTAAATCTGTAACTATTCCAATAAGACCATTTTCTATTTTATCAGACCCAATGTGTTCTCCATTAAAATAAAATTCAGTATTCCCATCGGGATCTATATATACGATTGGATTATTAGCTGCAAAATTATAAGGAGTAAAATAAGGTGAATTTTGGAATTTTTTGTCAACTGATAACCATCTTCCTAATCTTGGGTCGTGCACTCTCGCACCAAAATCGACTGCATTCCCATCTCCATATATCTCATTATCTTTCTCTTTCCCATTGAACCCAAACCTATAATTGCTTGAAGATAAGGAGTATGTCCGATTCGGCATCGGCATACCGAAGGGGTAGTAATCCGTAGCATTAAGCACAATAGGTTCGTAGGCATCTACCAGTCCATCGCAGTTGAGGTCTAGCTGTAGTTTTTCGTCTTTGACGGTAGAGAGGACATTACCGAGGTGATTGGTGAGTTCGTACTGCTTCATGGCTAACCAGTCTGCTGGTGGCAGCGCCGTGATATCGACTATATCTAGATCGGGTCTCAGCATACCTAACCTACTGCTGCCATAGAGGTGCTGCTCACGCCACATGAGATTCTCTGGGGCATACCTTGGTGTCACTACGGTCTCTTCGAATACTACACTCTGAAAAGCGGTCAGGCTCCCCTGTTCGGCGCAGTCTCTGACTGCGTCGCTGTGTATTGAAATCTTTGATTTCATTCCAATATCTTGACATTTATAATTCCTTCTCCTAAAATATAGTTCGACGCACTGCTATACATATAGTCTTCTGCTTTATATACGATACCTGCTCTTACTGGATTTTCATGAATATAATTCAGTTTCTGATCAATAAACTTATTCGAAACATGCTCCACAGCATGATTCTCGTGCGTCCATATTTGAAACTCACTGTTTCTTTTGTGCCTTTTAGCAGCGAATTCAAATCGTTTTAACATCCAATCATTTCTACTTTCAGTTGGCTTGTTTATTTCTTCTAAAAATTGCTTAGCAGTATGCTTCTTGAAATCTCTGATGATATCACTCAATGCAAATCCTTCTCTAGCACTAGCTATCAAATGAATATGATTCGACATAATTACATAAGCGTATAAATCCAATCCTTTATGCTACATACAATACAAGAAGCTATCAATAACAATATCTTTATAAATTTTTCGTGTAAAAATATCCACCCAATCTACTATCTGAAACGTCAATTAAAACAATGCATTCTGGTCTAAAATCTTGTATCCTGTGCTCATCTTTATCGTTACAAAATTAGCTTTTTTATTTTGTAAATTACAAATTTACTAACACTTAGACGAAGTTGCAAACTTCGCCTAACGCTGCAGAACTCGTGCACTAGCAATTAATCACAGACTACCGCTAGCGGGGTCATTTCTACTTTCTGTTGGCTTGCTTATTTCTTCTAAAAATCGTTTAGCAGTATGCTTCTTGAAATCTCTGATGATATCACTCAATGCAAATCCTTCTCTAGCACTAGCTATCAAATGAATATGATTAGACATGATGACATAAGCATATAAGTTCAATCCCTTATGCTCCATACAATAACTGAAACTTTCTATAACAATATCTTTATAAATTTTTCGTGTAAATATATCTACCCAATCTACTATCTGGAACGTCAAATAGAATAATGCATTCTGGTCTAAAATCTTGTATCCTGTGCTCATTTTTATAGTTACAAAAATAGCTTTTCTTTTGTAAATTACAAATTTACTAACGCACTGACGAAGTTAAAAACTTCGCCAAACGCTGCCGAACTCGTGCACTAGCATTTAATCGCAGACTACCGATAGCGGGGTTACAAACTCGCACTAGAGAGGGAAGAATATAGCTTTTATTTCTTTCATAATTTAATTATTTACCGAACACTTCAAAAACCGCCAATTTCCGCTCAAATCTTTCTTTTTTTCGATTCGAAAATTCTCAAATTCTTCTAACTGTAACGTTTGGCTGGTTTCAAAATATACACGACCATCCCTATTTAAATAATGAGAAGCGAATGCTAAAATTTTACGATAAAAAATGAGAGGATCATTCTCTACAAACAAAGCTAAATGAGGTTCATAATTTAAGACAGAAGCCGTCATCTCCTCCTTCTCATGAATAGGAATATAGGGAGGATTGGAGACTATAATATCAAAGTTGTCTAATTGTGACCAACGATTATAATTTAATATATCTAGTTGAATGTAATTGATATTTAAATCTAGTTGACTTGAGTTTCTCTTAGCTATTTCCAATGCTGCACTGGAGACGTCTATGGCAGAAACTTCTGCATTCACTAGTTTAGATTTTAAAGCTAAAGCAATACAACCACTACCCGTGCCAATATCAAGAATTTTCAAACCTGACTTTGTTTTATTTTCATTTACGATGAGTTCGACCAATTCTTCGGTTTCTGGACGTGGAATCAAAGTATCCTCACTGACCTCTATTTTTAATCCATAGAAATAAGTATACCCAAGTATATAGTCTATCGGTTCGCCAAGGTTCAAGCGAGTTATTATTTCAACAAAAGGAATCGTTGGATTCTCCTTTTCTATATACTGTAAAAGAAAGCGTTTTTCAGATTCGGAAAAAATATCGGATAACAGGGCCACAAATTCACGAATTAAAATTGAAACCTTTCATTTTCAAATTAATTCATTTTCCAATTAACTATCCTGCCTTCATTGCCGCTTTCTTGCGGTCGTTTTCATCTAAATGAATTTTACGCAAACGCATTGAAACAGGAGTTAACTCTAAATATTCGTCTTTTTCGATATATTCCATAGATTCTTCGAGTGAAAAATTGACCTTGGGTGGCAGACCTACATTATCATCCTTACCTGCTGCACGGAAATTAGTCAATTGCTTGGCCGTACACACATTGACTACGAGGTCACCAGGGCGTATTTGTTCGCCGATTACCTGTCCAGTATAAACTTGGTCGCCGGGTTCTATAAAAAATCGTCCTCTGTCTTTGAGCTTATCCATGGAATAGCCCGTAGCCATACCAGCTTCTTTCGATATCATTACGCCATTGATTCTCGCTGGAATTTCACCCTTCATAGGTTCGTAAGATTTGAATCTATGCGCTATAATAGCCTCGCCACCAGACTGAGTCAAGGCGGTACTTCTGAAGCCATTAAGACCTCTCGTAGGTATTTCAAACTCTAAGCGCTGCATATCGCCTTTGGTGTACATGGCTTTCATCTCTCCTTTTCGCTGCGATACCAATTCTATGATTTTACCTGCATATTCTTCGGGTACATCGACTGTCAAAGTCTCTATGGGTTCACATTTTTTGCCATCGATTTCCTTAATAATGACTTGCGGCTGTCCTACCTGCAATTCATAGCCCTCACGGCGCATGGTCTCTAACAATACCGATAAATGCAAAATACCTCTACCATATACCAGAAAAGAATCAGGGGAAGGCGTATCTTGAACGCGAAGTGCTAAATTTTTCTCCAATTCCTTATATAATCTTTCTCGTATATGACGAGAAGTTACAAATTTCCCTTCCTTGCCAAAGAATGGTGAATTATTAATCGTAAATAACATACTCATGGTCGGCTCATCGATTTTGATGCGCTCCATCGCCTCTGGATTTTCAAAATCGGCTATGGTATCACCTATCTCAAAGTCTTCGATACCAGTCACGGCTACGATTTCACCTGCTTCGGCTTTAGCTACTTTGGTTTTACCCATTCCTTCGAAAAGATATACCTCTTTCGTGCGCATTTTTTTGATAGAGCCATCTGCTTTCATAAGAGAAATAGGTTGATTCTCTTCGATAGAGCCTCGCTGTATTCTACCTACGGCTATTCGACCTGTATAGCTTGAAAAATCAAGCGAAGTAATTTGTAATTGTAAATTACCTTCATCGATTTTTGGATGCGGTATTTCACTTACGATAGTGTCAAAAATAATATTGACGTTATCGGTTGGCTTAGTGTAATCATCACTCATCCAACCCTGCTTAGCTGAGCCATAAATGGTTTTGAAATCCAGCTGCTCTTGACTAGCTTCTAGATTGAAAAACAAATCAAAAACGTCTTCATGCGCTTTTTCTGGAGTACAGTTCGGCTTATCTACTTTATTGACTATAACCACTGCTTTTTTACCAAGTGACAATGCCTTCTGCGTCACAAATCTCGTTTGTGGCATTGGGCCTTCAAAAGCATCTACTAATAGTAATACTCCATCGGCCATATTTAATACTCGCTCTACTTCTCCTCCGAAGTCAGAGTGGCCAGGTGTATCTATGATATTGATTTTATAACCTTTCCAGTTGACCGCCACATTTTTTGCCAAAATAGTAATCCCTCGCTCACGTTCTTGATCATTATTGTCGAGTATCAATTCATTCATCTGCTGATTATCTCGAAAAAGCATAGCTGCATGCAGCATTTTGTCTACTAAGGTAGTCTTACCATGGTCAACGTGGGCTATGATAGCTATGTTTCTAATTTTTTCTACACTCACTTTTTCTAATTAATAATGAATAACTAGCAACTAGTAATTTTTCAATTATTTGCAACTAAGTAATTGAAAATTAATAATTACCTTTTTTAGTGGGGTGCAAAAGTAGCGTAATTTAAATAGAACAGAGACTAAAAATTAGAAATTGACGATTCCTTAATGCTCAAAGTCAAAAAAATAAATCAACTATACTTTCTCAGTATCTCCAAAGCCTTCTGAAAATCTTTAGGTAGTGGAGATTGAATATCTACCACTTCATTGGTAAATGGGTGGTAGAATCTAAGAATTTCCGCATGGAGTGATAATCGTTGGATGATAGACCGCTCATCCTCCTTGCCTTTATAATTCTTGATAAATCGAGAGAGAAAAATTCCGTTTTGAGGATTATATATAGGGTCATAAGCCAATGGACAACCTAAAAACTGTGAGTGTACTCTTATTTGATGCGTACGACCAGTCTCTATCTGAAAGGCGAGTAAACTATGTCGTTTATATGTCTCTACTACCTGATAATGTGATATGGCTATTTTTCCTTTACCTTGATAAGCGATTCGATAGGTTCCTTTTATATTGGGGTGTTCGTCTATATAGTTTTCTATGGTGCCTTCAGCTTCCTTGGGGATTCCCGACACGATGGCCTTATATTCTTTGAAGATAGAATGATCTTCGAATAACATGGACAAGGCGCGTTGAGCTTCTTCTCCTTTCGCAAAAATCAAGACACCTGATGTTTCCTTATCTATTCGATGAACTAAACGCAAGTCTTCATACTTCGTTTTGAAAAAAGAAAATACATCGGCTTCTTGCCCTGCACGGGGAGGAATTGATAGCACCCCACTAGGCTTATCTACTGCTAAGTAATAATCATCTTCGAAAAGGGTAATAATGGGTTTCATTGGTGTAAAAATTGTAGAATTTTAATAACAATCTAAAGTTTATCCACTTGATATTTTTTTTTAAACATTTTCAGAAACAACATGTTTTTCTAGGAGTATGTAAATTCGTGACAAATTAAAAATCTATATATCATTAAATAAGAGTAAAGCTTCTTTATAAATCTTTTGATGCTCTTCAATTAGATCGAAATTCAATAAATCTCCTTTATCAGTTTTATATTGTAATATAAATCTATTACCACCCCACAATGCAACAACTGGTCCATGGACTTGATTATTTGCCATTATTACACTTGGTACATTGTCATTTTTGCGAGGTTTATCAATCGCTCTGTGAGCAGTTATTTTATCTCTTAAGGGCATAAACTTTAAAATAGTGGGTAATAATTCACTTTTATTATGATAATCTGCAAAAGCCTTAAATTGTCCCATTCTATTTATATATGATACCACTTCATGTCTCATTGAATAAAATTTTTGTCGATTGAAGTCAAGCTTTTCAATTGCCATATCTTTTATATAATAATGAAGAGATTCCCTGTGTTCAATATAGTTATTGTAATGATAGTCTAATCCATCAATCATCATTTTTTCAGTTATGAAATTAAATTCTTCATTATTTATCATTAGTATACAATTAAATTGATTTCGCTACATAAAAAAGAAAGGCAGCAATCACTTGCTACCCTTTAATTATTTTCTAGAAACTAATATCTGAATACTAGTATCGATAAAACTCTTGTTTATAAGGTCCTTCAACCGTTACACCAATATATTCGGCCTGATCTTGTCTCAAAGTTTCCAACTCTACACCAATTTTCTCCAAATGCAATCGAGCTACTTTTTCATCTAAATGTTTAGGCAATACATAAACATCGTTTTTGTAGGCACTGGCATTAGTCCACAATTCAATTTGAGCCAAGGTCTGATTCGTGAAAGAGTTCGACATAACAAATGAAGGATGACCGGTGGCACAGCCTAAATTTACTAATCTACCTTCAGCCAAGACGATGACTTCTTTGCCATTTACATTGTATAAATCTACTTGTGGTTTGATTTCTACCTTGCTAGAACCATAGTTTTTATTTAACCATGCCATATCGATTTCATTATCAAAGTGTCCGATATTGCAAACGATAGCTTTATCTTTCATTTTTAAGAAAGCATCCTTAGTGACAATATCCTTATTCCCAGTAGCTGTAACGATAATATCAGCCTCTCCTACACAATTTTCTAATTTCTTCACCGCAAAACCTTCCATAGCTGCCTGCAATGCGCAGATAGGATCTATCTCCGTTACAGTTACTCTCACACCAGCACTCTTCAACGAAGCTGCAGAACCTTTTCCTACATCTCCGTATCCACATACCACAGCCGTTTTACCAGCCATCATGATATCTGTAGCTCGTCTGATTGCATCTACAAGCGATTCATTACAGCCATATTTGTTGTCAAACTTTGATTTAGTAACAGAATCGTTGATATTAATGGCAGGTAAAGGAAGTGTTCCTTTTTTGACTCTTTCGTGCAGTCTATGGACACCTGTCGTAGTCTCTTCCGAAATTCCCTTAATATCTTTGACCAAATGAGGGTATCTATCTAAAACCATATTGGTCAAATCACCTCCATCATCTAATATCATATTCAAATATTGACCACCTTCAAAAGCATTCAAAGTTTGTTCTATACACCAGTCAAATTCTTGTTCATTCTGACCCTTCCATGCAAAAACAGGAATACCTGCGGCAGCAATAGCCGCAGCAGCATGATCTTGGGTAGAAAATATATTACACGATGACCAAGTGACATCAGCACCTAATTCTTTTAATGTTTCTATCAATACAGCGGTCTGAATAGTCATGTGTAAACATCCGGCTATTCTAGCACCTGCTAAAGGCTTAGAGGCTCCATATTCTTTTCTAAGAGCCATAAGACCCGGCATTTCGGCCTCTGCCAATTTGATTTCTTTTCTTCCCCATTCTGCTAAGGAAATGTCTTTTACCTTGTAATTCATGGCATTGTTTGTTGATTGTGTTTGAGTTGTCATTTATTTGTAATTTAAAATTTACGAATACAAAAATATAACTATTCTCATTAAAACCGACTGAAAATTAACAAAAAAGATACATTATATAAATTTTGTCTATTTTTACGCCTATTAACTTAAAATTTGTATATAATTAAACTTAGTTTGAATCAATTCATTATGAATAAAGGTTCAACATTTAAAGAATAAAACTATTTAATCTATCATTTAACTTAAATATTTAACATGAAAAAATTAGCGCTCATCATTTCAATTTTTGGATGTACGACAATGTTACTTAGTCAAAACTCATTCAATGCAATTAAGACTTCTAATCGAGGAGGTATTTTAACAACACTAGTCAATCCAGCAGAACTGGCAGGAATGCCTCAAAAATTTGATATCAATTTGATAGGATTTGATATGAACATTTCTAATAACATGATCAACTTCACATCTAGTGAATTAAGCAATTCAGATGATATTAAACAGCGGTTTCTTAATCAAACTTCAATAGCTGGTTTCAATATGAGAGTTGATGCTGATATCATAGGACCTTCATTGGCTATAGCATTAAATAAAAAGACGACAATAGGATTGATTACGAGAGGTCGTTTGTTTGTTAATTTGAATAATGTCGATGTAGCATTGGCGCAGTCACTCATAGATGGTTCTGTAGCGAATGGTTTTACCTTGCCTTACACATCACCCAATATAAACAATATGTCTATGAATATGGTAGGTTGGGCTGAAATAGGTGTTACTGGGTCAAGAGAAATATATAGAGACAAGCAAAGCTCATTAAAAATAGGTGGAACCGTGAAGGCACTCTTCTCTGGACTCTATGCGAATGCATACTTGAACAATTTTAGATTTAGTTTAAATAAAAATTCTAGTAATAAAATATTAATAAACAATGCTTCTGGTCAATTAGGCGTCGAATACAATGGTTCAGGAGATCCTACTAACAATATTTCTAGTAATTTAGTTGGTGGTCCTACAGGTATAGCTTTTGATGCGGGTATTTCTTATCAGTTGTTAGGAGAAAAGCCAGGTGAATATAGACTAAAGCTAGGTGCTTCCATACTAGATGTCGGTTCTATGAATTTCAGTTTAAATAGAACAAATTCCAGACAATTTGTTTTCAATCCAGGTCCACATGATCCAGCTAAAATACAATTAAGTAGTATGGATGCATTTATAGCCAGTGTAAAAACTAATAATGTGGCTACCGAAATACCAACTGATAGCAATGTCTTAGTAAAACTACCGATGGCTTTTAATTTTCAAGCTGATATTCATGTTTGGAAACCTCTATTCCTAACCTTAAATCTAAATAGACGAGCGACCAGTTCAGATGATCCAAGAAGTTTACAAGCTTTGAATTATCTCACAGTCACACCAAGGATTGCCTCTCGATTCGTAGAAGTATATGTTCCATTTACCTTTGCGGATGTTCAAGGAACTACTATAGGAGCTGGATTTAAATTAGGTCCGCTATATGCAGGGTCTAGTAGTATAGTTTCAGCCCTTGCATCCAATACGAATAAGGCAATTGATGTACATTTTGGAATTAGAGCTGGATTTGGCAAGCGATTCAAATAGTTTCTGATACTTAAATAACTCAAGATAAACCCATGAACACAATAAAAATTGAGTTCATGGGTTTTAATATTTTTAAAATCAACCAACGTAATGAGTAAAACAATTTTTCTAAGTCTAGTTTTTGCATTTGTCTTGTATTCCTGTAACGATGGGGAATACAAAAAATTAATCATTGGCGACTGGAAGTGTGTCGAATGGACGGTCAAAGGAACTAATCAACTTAGCGGAGATACCAAGATAGGTTTCCAATTTAAAGAGGGTGGACGTTATCAATACTACAATCAAAGCCTGAATGAACAAGGTTCCTATAAAATTCAAGGCGGACGATTATATTCTACGCCTGATAATGAACTAGAAATCGCAGTAGATATTGAAAAATTAACTGCCGACACCCTCATATTTAATATGAGTAGAGCAGGAGTTGCAGAGACCATGTTACTGATCAAAGAGAATTAGTCTATTTTATTCAAAAGCTAGACTTAATTTTCTATCCTTCATTCGTTCTCTAATTTCTTCTAGAATTGAGGGGTCATCTATGGTAGATGGCACAGCAAATGGCTTCCCATCGGCGATTAGACGCATTGTTTTTCGAAGAATCTTACCGCTCCGAGTCTTTGGTAATCGTTTTACAAGAATAGTATTGCGATAAAAGGCTACTGCTCCGATTTTCTCACGAACCATAGCAATTGTTTCTTCTTCTAATTGATTTTCGGTTTTATCTTGACCATCTTTCAAAACTATGAATCCGATGGGTCGCTGACCTCTCAGTTCGTCCTCGACACCTATGACTGCACATTCGGCGATAGCTGGATGTGCGGCTAAAATCTCTTCCATTTCTCCTGTGCTCAAGCGATGCCCTGCTACATTGATGACATCATCTATTCGCCCCATGATAAAATAATAACCGTCCTCATCAATATAGCCACCGTCTCCCGATAAGTAATATCCATCAAATTTACTTAAATATGATGATTTAAAATTTTCAGTATCCTGCCATAAGTCCATAAGAGTTCCTGGTGGCATAGGTAATTTTACGGAAACGAATCCTTCTTCTTTTCTATCTAATTTATTGCCATCATCGTCGAGAATATCGATTTCATATCCGCATATAGGGAAATTGGAAGAACCCGATTTGGCAGATAATTTCTCATCACCATATTGAATACCTAGCATAGGCCATCCGCTCTCTGTCTGCCACCAATGATCTATCACAGGTTTCTTAGTTTTTTCGCCTAGCCATTCAAATGTGGCTGGATCGCAGCGCTCGCCAGCCAAAAAGATTAAATTCAATGAAGACAAATTATATTTCTTCATCAATTCTCCATCTGGGTCTTCTTTTTTGATAGCTCGGATGGCTGTAGGAGCAGTGAAAAATGTATTTACCTTATATTCTGCAATGACTCGCCAGAATGTACCTGCGTCGGGAGTTCGTATGGGTTTACCTTCAAATAATACCGTCGTACATCCATGTATCAATGGCCCATACACTATATAACTATGACCTACCACCCATCCTACATCACTTGCTGACCAAAAGGTATCACCAGGATTTGCATTATAAATATGTGACATAGAGAATTTCAAGGCTGTTGCATACCCACCTGTATCACGAACGATACCTTTGGGCTTGCCTGTCGTACCACTTGTATAAAGTATGTACAAAGGGTGGGTAGAATTGACTTCTACAGGCTCTGCCTCTTTGGCATTAGACATTAATTGATTATATGGCAAATCGTAGTTATCTTTATAATCAATAGTCATACCCTCACGCTCCACTATAATCGTATTCTGAGGCTTGTGACTAGACTCGTCTATCGCTCTATCTAGGAGTGGTTTGTATTCTATTCTCTTATCGAATTCTATTCCATAGTTAGCACTGATAATAATCTTTGGCTTAGCATCATCAATTCTTATGGCTAATTCATGAGGTGCAAATCCTCCAAAAACAACACTATGCGTAGCTCCAATACGTGCGCAGGCTAGCATAGCAATTACAGCCTCTGGAATCATAGGCATGTAAATAACTACGGTATCTCCTTTGACCACTTGGAGTGAAGATAATACACCAGCTAGTTTAGCTACTTGAGTTTTCACTTGGTTGTAGGTAAACTTTTGGACATTACCAGTAGCAGGACTGTCATATATGATAGCTACTTGTTCACCTCTACCTTGTTCTATATGAAAATCTAGACAGAGATAAGACATATTTAGCATACCATCCTCAAACCATCGATACAGTCCATTTTCATTTTTCGATAAAATAGTATTGGGAAATTGATACCACGATAACTCTTGTGCTTGTTCACGCCAAAAACCTTCCCTATCTTGAATGCTTCTATGATAAATTTCTTTGTAGGACATAAAATAGTTAATAGTTGAAAGTATCTAATTCAGATATAATCTATATCGCTCCTGACTTAATTTTTTCGACGATAGAAGGGTCTATCAATGTCGTCACATCGCCTAAATTAGATGTATCTCCTTCGGCAATTTTTCTCAATATTCTGCGCATGATTTTACCACTTCTCGTTTTTGGAAGACCTGGGACAAATTGTATTTTATCAGGTTTAGCAATAGGTCCTATTTCCTTGACCAAAGTATCGATGATAGATTTCTTAGTATCCTCACTGGGCTCTGCATGACTTTCTAAAATGACAAATGCATAAATTCCCTGCCCCTTGATATCATGCGGATAGCCCACCACAGCAGTTTCTATCACAGCAGGATTTTCATCGATAGCGTTTTCTATTTCTGCAGTTCCGAATCTATGACCGGAAACATTAATCACATCATCTACTCTACCTATGATTCTATATCTTCCATCTTTGTCCCGATATACGCCATCTCCTGTAAAATATTTATTTTGATAGGTAGCGAAATAATTGATTCGGCAGCGTTCGTGATCGCCGTATGTCGTGCGAAGCACAGATGGCCAAGGATAGTCGATGCATAAATATCCTTCTACATCATTTCCTTCTATCAATTTACCTTCTGGTGTCACCAAGCTCGGTTGTATCCCTGGCATCGGGTAACCCGCAAAGCTCGCTGGCGATTCTGTCACACCTGCCATAGTCGTTATCATAATGCCACCTGTTTCAGTTTGCCACCATGTATCTACCACAGGGCATCTTCCCTTACCTACGTGGCGCTCAAACCAATGGTATGCCTCTTCATTAATAGGCTCCCCTACACTGCCTAATTTTCGCAATGAAGATAAATTGTGCTTATCGACGGGCTCAGATCCATAAGCCATTAATGAACGAATAGCTGTTGGAGCAGTATAGAAAATATTAACTTTATGCTTATCACATACAGACCAGAAACGATCTACTTCAGGATAGGTAGGAATTCCTTCAAACATCAAGGTAGTAGCACCATTCGCTAATGGTCCATAGATTATATAGCTATGTCCTGTCACCCATCCAATGTCTGCAGTGCACCAATGAATTTCATCCGATTCATACTGAAATACATTCGCAAATGTATAAGCAGCATAAACCATATAACCGCCACAAGTATGAACTACGCCCTTAGGCTTGCCAGTAGAACCGGAAGTATAAAGAATGAATAACATATCTTCACTATCCATTTCCTCCGCCTCGCATTCGTTAGAAACTCCTTGATTGACTTCATGATACCATATATCCCTGCCATCTTGCATATTCACAGCAGAGTTCATACGATTGACCACAAGAATTTTTTTGATAAAATCTATTTTTTCCAATGCCCCATCGACGATCTCTTTAATATTCATAGCCTTAGGCCCTCGGCTCATTCCGTCGGAGGTAATGATAAAATCAGCCTTGGCATCAATCAATCTATCGGCAATAGCACTCGATGAAAAACCTGCAAATACCACACTATGCACTGCACCTATTCTAGCGCAAGCCAATACCGCAAATGCCAATTCCGGTATCATAGGTAGATATATACAAACTCTATCGCCTTTTTTGACCCCCATATTTTTCAAAACATTCGCCATAGTACAGACTTCATGATAGAGTTGACGGTAGGTAAATGTTTTAAACTGCTCACCGATTTCATTAGGTTCCCAGATAATAGCCGTTTTATCAGGCTGGGTTGCTAAATGTCTGTCAATACAATTTTCTGTGATATTTAATTTGCCATTGACAAACCATTTTACATTGGGTTCAGAAAAATTCCAGTCCAAAGTTTTGTCCCACTTCTTTTTCCATTGAAAATTCGAAGCAATCTCATCCCAGAATAGCTCTGGAGTTTCAACACTTTTTTGATAAGCAGTTTGGTATTCAGCGAGAGTTCTTATACGCATATTGAATCGTTTTATACGAAACCAAAGGTAGGTATAAAAAATGACTAGAATGTGTATAGAGCGTTAAAATGATATAGGCAATTAAGAAATCAATTCCTTTACCTTTTCCAATAGAGCCTTATTGGCAAATGGCTTGGTCATATAAGCATCGGCTCCGAGTTCTAATCCTTTGGCTATATCACTCTCTTTTGACTTTGCAGATAAGAAAATTACTTTGGTGGACTTTAATTTTGCGTCGGATTTGATATGCTGACAAATCTGATAGCCATCCACATCCGGCATCATGATATCTAGGATAACAAGATCGGGTGTATGCTCATTGAGCAGCTCTAAGGCCTCTGTGCCATTGCGCGCTATTAATACTTGAAAACCATTTTTGCGCATTAGAAAATCTAATGAGAGAAGGATATTGGGTTCGTCGTCAACAAGTAAAAGTTTAGCGCTCATCGTTTTTAAGTTGTGGCAATTCTATAGCAAAAGTAGTGCCTTTTTCGCTACTCTCTTTTACATAAATTCTTCCTTTGTGCAGTTCTACTATTTTCTTGGATATAGCAAGTCCTAATCCACTTCCCTTAGGTTTAAGTATGGTTTGATCTTTGGCTTGAAAAAATCGGTCAAAAATTAATTCGTGGTAGAGCGGATCTATACCATGCCCCTTATCACTAATTTCAGCAAGAATATAATCGCCTATTTTAGAAACTAGAATTTCTACGGAGGTATTTTGGGGTGAAAATTTTATAGAATTACTCACGAGGTTGATAAATACCTGCATGAGTTTATCTCGATCCATGATGAGCTCATTCAATTTTTTATCTACATCAATACGCAGTATCATTTCTTTATCAGACAGCTCTGCTCTCAAGGCATCCTGAATGTCTTCGAAAAATTCAGTTAAATTCACCACACCTAAAACTAAAGATTCCTTGCCTGTATCATATTTTTCTAGGTCTAATAATTGATTAATTAGACGAGTAATTCGTGCACTCTCTTTATTGATAATACCAGAAAAATTTGATATTTCTTGTTCGGAAAGACCTTCTGACTCTGTCAATATTTCGGATAGAGAGCGTATAGAAGTCAAAGGAGACTTTAACTCATGGCTTACTGTAGAGAGAAATTCATTTTTGGTCTGGTCATGCAATCGAAGTTGTTGATTTATATGTTCCAACTCTGATTTTGCTTTTTCTAGTTCATTGGACTTCTTAGTCAATTCTCTGTTGAGAGAGATTACTTCTTTTGATTCTTGAATGATATCCAGCATTTCATTTATAAAAATATCTTTCTCTTTTATGACTGACTCGATTAATATCCTGGCAGAGACTGTCCCCACAAACTTACTTAACAGCCTTTCGACAAAGGGAATTAGTCTAGGATCAGAAGTCATTTCTGTCTCATCTTTGATATCAAACCGCTTCATAAAGGAATTGAGTGCCGTATTGGTTCTTTCCTCGCCCATGAATTTCATCATCAAACTTTTCAAATCTGCTAGTGCGGCAAATTCTTTCCAAACTACACGAGATTCATCCACACTAGAATACTTAAAAACATCGACGTATATATGTGCTTGCTGCTTTTCATAGTTCGTAGGCTTGTTCCAAAAACATAATAATAGATAGACCAACACATTGAAAAACATAGACCAAAAAAAACTGTGTATAACTGGTGAAAAGGCTGAAAGACCAAATAAAGCATTCGGCTTGAATATACTAAGTCCAAACAAGCCCTGTGTCAATATATCTTGCCCCCAAGTAGTTCCTTCGATGATGGAAGGCAAAACCAAGGTATAGAGCCAAATGCAAAATCCGATGAAAACTCCGCCGAAAACAGCTTTTGAATTGCTTTGCTTTAGGTAAAGTGAACCTAGTATAGCTGGAAAAAATTGTGCCACGAAGACAAAGGAAATCAAGCCAATGCTCACCAAAGAATACAAGGGAGAAATAGATTTAAAGTAAATAAGAGTCAACAATAAAATGATGACTACACTCACTCTTCGCAATAAAAGTGTCCTTTTAGCTATGGTATCGCGCATGGTGCTCTCTCCAAATTTTAAACTCAACGGAATTATAAAATTATTGCTCAACATATTGCTCAAAGCTACCGTCTCTATAGCTATCATAGCGCTAGCAGCAGAGAATCCGCCTAAGAATACTAAGAGACCAATGTACTTCATCTGATTGACCAATGGTATTTCTAATAGATAATAATCTGGGTTTAGTCCTTGAAAATTGGCTAGAAAAATATTGCCTCCCAGTGCGACAGGCAGTACAAATAGATTAATTAAAAACAAATAAAGTGGAAACTTCCACATGGCGGATTTTAAATGGATTTCATTGGTATTTTCTATGACAGCAACCTGAAATTGCCGCGGTAGAATAATAACGGCAATTCCCGACAGAATAGTAAATCCCGCCCATTCAAGATAGCTTTGTTGAGCAGGCATAGTCAGAAATTTATTCCCTCCTTGAATAAGCGTTGTTTTCAGATATATGTCGGTCGGACTGCTAAATATACAGTAAGAGATTACAAAACCAGCTATCAGAAATGCAAGTAATTTAAATAAGGATTCAAACGCTATCGACGCTACAATGCCAGTATGGTGCTCGGTAGATTCCATCTTTTGGGTAGCGAATACGATAATGAATATCCCCATGACAGCAGTCACCGTCACCGGTAAATTTAAACTCGAAAATAATCCTAAATCTTGATGATTGATCTGCAAGAGTAAGTAAAAGCTCTCAGAAATAGCCTTAATCTGTAATGAAATATATGGTATAATACCAATAATCATCAGTAAAGTAATGAACATACCGAGATTGCTGCTATTCGAATAACGTATCGACAGAAAGTCTGCAAATGTGGTAATATTGGCTGCCTTGGCTATACGATTAATTTTTTTAATAATCAAAAACCAGAAAGGCATCATAATAGTAGGGCCAAGATAAATAGGTAGAAATGAGATACCTGATTTAGAAGCCGATCCAATACTGCCATAAAAGGTCCAAGCTGTACAATAGATAGCTAAAGACAAGGCATAGATAGTGGAACTAGACTTGACATAATCTTTCCAAGAGGTTTTTTTCTCGACAAGATAGGCTATAATGAATAGAACTACAAGATAGCCTATAGATACAAATACAGCTAGGAATTGGAAGCTATTCATATCTCCTGTAAATTAAGAAAATACCCAATATAAATAAAAACCAAAGAGCAAAGACATAACAATATAAAATAGGAAAACCGATGAAAAACTCATCTCGATTGACTATTGAAATCAATGGGAAGTTTATCAAAACAAAAAATAAAATAGCTAAGGCAATGGCGGCTATAATTCTTTTGAGAGGGGTCATTGGATTTTTAAATTTAAAGGTAATTTAAATATAACATTTATATTAATCTATAGTTTAACTATAAACGAAAAAGAACCATTAAATCCATCGGAAGGCCATATACCTGGACCAGGATAAAAAAGAGGTCGCTTTGTAAAATACTGAGTGTTGGTTATGTTATTTAAACTTGATTTGATGGTTAGGTGATTGGATACTTTATAACTGGCATTCATGTCAAGTAGGGTATAAGCTGGGACAATACCTACGGCACCATTAGCAGAAGGAACCTCAGTATTGAGCGGATCTGCGAACGAACGAGAAGTATAACTAAGCAAAGTGGAGATGCTTAGTTTTTTGTATTGAATCGTCCAACCGTTTCTAGAGATCACCCTAGGCACACTCTCTATCTCATTACCCTCGATATTAAAATTAGTAGTCCCCGATTTTATGATACCACTCGTGTATTTCCCTTCCATATAGGTAGTGGAGGTGTAAATAGTCATGTTCAAATCCTTTGTTAAAGTCCAATTTGCCTGAATATAGAATTCGATTCCTTTCGTCAATGAGTTTCCCACGTTTGTCCGATATGTATAAAAATTTCCGAAGGAGTCAGATTGAAGTATGCTACCAAATCGATGATTATATTGCAGAGCAAAGGCTGTGATATCCCATTTTAAAAATTTATAACTCCCTCTCGTTCCTATTTCAGCATTGTATCCATCTGCATCTTTTATATTAGGATCTACTTTTTCAAACGCATCTGTAGGTATAATATCTTTAAAAATCATTGGTCTATATGTCTGCGACCATCCGCCATAAAACTCAACATGGCTATTTTCTTTATAACTAATCGAAGTGCCCAATAAAATAAAATTTCTATTCAATTCTAAAGGAATTTTATCTGTAGGGTAATAAACAATGAACCCACTCATATTGCTAGAACCCGATTCGTATCTCCCACCTGCATTGATAGATAATTTCTCTGAAAGTTTAAATGAATTCTCTGCAAATAGCGCTGTATTCCTCGTTTTTAGATATACATCTCTTCCCCAAGTAGTATTGGTCAGACTCAAATCATAATCACTACCTGTAGTTCCTCTGCCTTGCTGCCTGCGGCGCATATTATTATTCATCAGATGAATTCCGAACGAAAGATGACTTGCATGTTTGCCTAATTTATACGATTGTAAAATGCGCAATTCATTGGTATAGCTATTAAATTCATCTATATCCACTTGTCTTGAGTTATATTGATTGGTAGAAAAATTAATACTATCCATAACCGTAGCTGGTTTATCAAATAGAACTGAATTTCTGGCACCGAGAACGGCAGAACTTGTAAATTCTAAATCTGTTTTATCTGCCAATTTCCACTTGATACTCAATGAAGGAATGTTAATTGAAGGACTGAAATAATTTCTCGAGCGAGTGGATTGGGTAGGGTCGGTTTGAAATAGAGCGTCCGTCAAAGGTCCTGGAATTCTATATAAATAATAAGATCTCGCCCAGTCTGCTCTCAATGTGAGATTAGCATTTAGCTCATAGCACAATTGAACCCCTTGAGCCTCGTAATCCGTGTGTTCATTTTTTCGATAGCCGTCTCTCGACTTTTTAGCAAAATAAGCATAGTATTTCCATTTTCCTAACTTTCCATGAATGGCATTATAGCTACTCAATAAATTAAAGGAGCCAATTGTATTGTAACTTTCAAAACCTAATTTTTTTGATGTATCTGCTTGTTTAGATACATAATTGAGCATACCGCCAAATTGCGCTCCGAACTGCAAGGAGCCAGTACCTCTAACCAATTCAATCCGCTCCACACTTTCCATAGGAATACTATAATGACTCGCAGGATATGTGTACATATCAGAATTAGTGATGATACCGTCTTTACGAATATTAAACTCCCAGCCGCGGTGAGGATCTAGCCCACGAGTGGAGATATTCATCTGATTGCCCGCACCATCCATGTCGTAAACGAAAACGCCAGGTACTTTAGCAAATATCTGTCTTCCAGTTTTGTCCGTTATATTAGCATCTAACGTCTTTAACGAAATGACTTCTGATTTCTTCCCATCAAAGATATAAGTCCCAGAAATAGCTGGATGTCTAGTCACTTGATTTCGCTGCTCATGACCTATTATATTGACTTCCGAGAGTTTTAATGCCCTAGCAGTATCTTTTTGTCTTTGACTGTAAGAAGCTGTGGAATGTATAACAAAACAAACAAACAATAAAAATTTACTCATAATAGGTATGTGCAGTGCACTAGGTGATTGGCTGCATTTTATAACCTCTTGTCATTCGTTTTCCCATTTCTGCATACTCTTCTGCTTTAGCGGGGGTCGTCCCTAAACCGTCTACATATCGATTAAACATACAAAATGCGGCAGCTATTAAAACTGTATCGTGAATTTCTTCATCACTAGCTCCCATTTCAAAGGCGGTTTCTATATCTGTTTTTAGGACTTGTTTACCACTTTGTTGAACTTTAGCTGCTATTCTAAGCAAGGCTTTCAACTTATCTGAAATATTTGCTGTATCTATGTTCTGAATGACACAATTCACTGTTTCTCCATGGTCATTAAAATGTGCATTAGCTGCGGCTGTATGAGATAAATGACAAAACTCGCATTCATTTAAATATGAAACATAAGAAGCAATTAACTCCCTCTCACCCGAACTCAATGGAGAAGTTTCTATCAACAAGGTGTTCGCTAAATTTAAAAGTGCATTTCCTGTAGATGGTTTGTAACGTAGAAGTTCCACTATACCTGGCTGATTCACTCCTGTACTTATATATGCCATGGGATTGTTTTAAATTTTTAATAATTTCTAATGCTTAATAATCAAAGATTCAATTATTAATTTGAATCAAAATTACATTTTTTAAATGAATTTATTAATATGTAATTATACTGCATTACCATAGAAACTCTCCTAAGATTACAATTATTCATTCCGGCAGTTTTAGAATACACCCACTCAAATATCATCTATTTTGCCTGCCCCATACCCAATTTTAAAGTATCTTCTAAAACATCTATATATCATTGAGTGCTATAAACCTGATACAATAACCAGTTAAACTAACCTTACCTATTACCATAAGTTTCAGATAAAAGCTTTAATGTATATTTCAAATATCTTTAATAAATGAACTATTTAAACCTTACTACCTTGAAAGTTTCTTGACTTTTTTCTTGGCAATCAAATGTTAAAGAGCTTCATAAAATAACTTATAATTTACCAAAAAACAAAGGGAGACAGCTTGTGCTATCTCCCTTGTCATCTTAGGAATTCTAAAACATGAAAAAAGAAAACCTAAGACTCCTAAACCAAAAAATTCTAATCATTGTACTCCTTATATTCGCCAGTAAGAGAGAAGTAGCCAAAGCAGCCCAATCCACCTACGATAAGAGGGAGTAAAATGAATGTGTAAATAATAGCTGGAATCATATCTTCAGGCTTGCCCGATTCAAATTTAGGCTGCGCCTGATCGAAATATAGATAATAACCAGCGAATAGGGCCAAGCCTATCCATACTAAACCTAATACTTTTTTTAATGCACTCATTGTTTACTATTTTAAATTTTAAAAATTAATCCTCGACTTTGTTGTCCTTACCATCTAAATATAAGACACCTATGATAAAACATATACCGCCTATTATAATCGGATACCATAATCCTTCTAAGTATGATTGATTGGCTGTTTTAGCTAGTCCTGCTGCTTCATTGGCTTTCTGAGCCGATGTGACCAAAGAGGTAGCGATAGCCGGAAGCAATCCACCAAATATACCATTACCGATATGATAAGGAAGTGACATAGATGTATATCGGATTTTAGTTGGGAACATTTCGACTAAGAAAGCTGCAATAGGACCATAAACCATCGTTACAAATAAAATTTGAAGAAACACCCAGAATACCAGCGACCATTGGTCTGAACTATTAATAACCTTGGTATTTTTTGTTTCTATCATAGGCTTTCCATCTTTCATTTTTACTGAGCCATTTTCTAAAGCAATTGTCTTGACAGACTTAGTGGTCGTGCCATCAGTAAAGACTTTGGTAGTAGTATAAACCGAATCAAATCCAGAAGTTTTTTTATTCTCAACCATTTCTGCTGTCGATGTTCCCTTTTCTACTATTTCCGTTTTATTTTCAGGATTAACCACTTGATACATTTTCTCATAGATGGTACGATAAGATAGAATGGCTATCAACATACCAGCCATCATAATCCACTTTCTACCTACTCTGTCCGATAACCATCCAAAAAATACAAAAAATGGTGTAGCAAAGACGATAGCGTACATCATAATTTCACCCACTTGGTCTGATATTCCTAGAACTTTTTCGATAAAGCTCATGGCATAAAACTGACCTGTGTACCAAACCACACCTTGACCCATCACCGCACCGAAAAGTGCTAATAAAACATATTTAAAGTTATATTTATTACCAAAAGATTCTTTTAACGGATTGGTCGAAGTCTTACCTTCAGCTTTTGCTTTTGCAAACAAAGGCGACTCATGCATATTTTTACGGATAACATAAGAAATCGCTACCATCAATAATGAAATCCAAAAAGGAACTCGCCAGCCCCAGTCTTCAAAGGCTGCTTTATCCATAGATTTTTTGGTAATCATAATGACAATAAGTGATACAAATAAACCTACCGTTGCTGTGGTTTGAATCCAAGATGTCATAAGACCTCTTTTATGGCTTGGGGAATGTTCTGCGACATATGTAGCGGCTCCTCCATATTCGCCACCGAGAGCCAAGCCCTGCAATAGCCGGAGTAAGAGTACAAGAACCGGTGCCATAAATCCTATGGTTTCATAAGCAGGGATACAACCTATCAAGAAAGTAGCACCTCCCATCAATAGAAGGGTAACCATAAATGTATATTTTCTACCGATAAGATCGCCAAGACGACCAAAGAAAAGTGCGCCAAAAGGTCGAACCACGAAACCTGCAGCGAAAGTAGCTAAGGTGGATAAAAATGCAGCCGTAGCATTGCCTGTGGGGAAAAACTTAGTAGCAATGATGGTAGCCAAACTACCAAAGATATAAAAATCGTACCACTCGATCATGGTGCCGACCGATGAAGCTCCAATGATAGTAAACAAAGAGCTTTTTTGTTCTGGTTGATGTGACATATATTAAAATTTTTAAGTGAAGAAATTGAATTAAAGGAAAATCATGGTTTGTACCGTAAAGCAAGGGCGAATCTTAACTTCATTGTTTATATTATTCAGGTCTGGTCGCAAACCAATATCTGTAGTAATCTTGGCATGGTGTCCTTCTAAAAGCCAGTTGCATCCTATGTTACCATTAGCTATCCAACCTTTCATACTACCATCAGTATTGCGAATACCATACCAATTTTGAAGTGTAATATTTCCATAAGGCTGAATTCTTAACTTGTCAGATGTTTTTGGCAATAAATAGCCTACTTGAGCATGTATTGCTTCTCCAGTACCAATCGTTGGATAAGAATTACCAAACCCACTTCGATTAACAGCCCCAGTAGATCCACTACTAAAACCATCTGCCATATTCATAATTCCGACATTTCTCACATAGTTTTCTCCGAAATTATAATTATAATAAGCGGCGTAAGCAGTAATTGCATCTTTTTTAGAACTTAGCGGATAATCTAGGAAAATATCCGCAGCAAATAATCGCATATCTTGAACAGCAGAATCTGTTAGAGAATTATAAGACATAATGGCATCAAAACCGTGCTCGAATCCTACACCAATATTTAAAACTTTTTTTGTACCCAAATATGACCCAACAGCAAAAGGCAACAAATTAGACTCTTGATCCCAAAACTGATAACTGACATAACCTTGAAGATTAACACTATTATTTTTTCTATTGAATCCAGATCTTCCAGCAGTGCTTCCTTGGGCAATAGCTGCTTGCCTTGAGAAAGGCATGTTCAAAGCAAATCGATAATCAAACTTATCTAGTTTACCTTTAGCGTAGATACCCATCATACGAGCAAACTCATCTGCTGCATCTATCGTCGCCCAGTTTACTATTGGCGCATCGAGAGTCATAAAATTTAATGTAGATGCATTAGTAGACCGCGATATTCCATTCCAATAATGCAATCCTGCTCCAAAAGATAATTCGTAAGGAGTACCATTTTTCATCTTGCCTTTTGTGACTAGATACTCTGTCCACATATCATGGAAGAAAATGCCTGGCTTCCAAGTGTTTCCTGCATTATTAGCCAAGCTATTACTCAATGCATTTTGATTGTTGATTCCGAAATGTGCTAGAATCAAAAATCGAGGACTAATTTGACTCAGGAAAAGCATACGAGCTCTGCGAAGACCTACATCAAAAGTGGCTTCCTGCTCCGCGCCTTGTCTAGTTGTTCCTTCATTGTTATAATTATATCGAGACCAGACCTGAGCCCAAGATATAACACGCAGATACTTCGATCCATCGTCATTAAACTTAATTTTGAGCCCTGAACCATATAGGTCAGAGCCCTGTGCCTGCATACTAATACTCGCTATGAATGCTAAGGCTGATAAATACAATTTTCTCATAAATTTTAAATTTAATTAATTTTAATTCGAGCCAAAGGTGAACTAAAAAAATGAGAAATGAAAACAGATAGTATATATCTGTAAAATATGTATATATAAGTTATTTAAATTAAGGCTATTTGCGGAATCGCTCCCATCGTATCATCATAAACTTATCGCCTACTTCTGTAATTATTGCACCAAAACCTTCCAAATTAGAACGGTCTGCCATATATTCAGCTAGCTCATTATGATTAAATACTTTATAAGTTGGATGATGAGAATCATTTGATATTCTTTGAATACCCAATTTCTTGACCCAATTATGCACGGAGACATGGCTTACCCCTATTAGGCGTTCGATCTCGCGCGCACTGATACCTTCTAGGTAGAGCTGCAATGCCTTCGTAATATAATAGTCATCTATTTTTTTTCCAATTTTATTTACAGTATAATAGTATAGACAATCTTTGCAACGATAGCGCTGACGACCAGCTATGATACCACTTTTCACATGACGAAAACTGTTGCATTTTGGACACTTTAATTCTTGAGACATTATAGCTATATATATTTAACGCAAATATAGTATTTTAACAAATGTGAAATTTATTTTTTTCTCCATGTTTTCCAACCCATCACCGCAAGTATCAAAAAAACTACGAACTGAAAAGCTGTGATAGCATAGCCTTTGACTACAAATTGATAAATTGCTAGTCCATTTCCCAATATCCAGAATAGCCAATGCTCTACTCTTTTGTGCGCCATCAGATACATAGCTACTAAAAAAATAGCACTTGCTAAGGTATCAATATAATTGATAGCAGGAATAGCAAGAAAAGAACCAAAATTGAAATAATAGATAGTAATAACCGCGATATAACCTATGAAAAATAAGCTTATAGTTCGCACAGTGAGATTTGAACTTGTCAGCTTTATACTCGAGGTAAATACTTCCGCATCCCAATACCATAACCACCAGCCATAGAGACTCATAACTGTATAGTATATATTGATTAGCATTTCACCTATAAGTGTCCATTGAAAATTGAGATAGACATATATGGATGTACTAATGATACCAATTGGGTAAACCCATATATTTTTTCTTATAGATAAAAAAACAGAAAATATGCCAAAAAAAGCCGCTAGTAACTCTAGAACGATATGCAAATGCTCGTAATTCTTATATGGCTCGATTAAATAGTCAAAAATATCGTTCAATTCCACAACACAAATATAGATGAACAATTCAATCTTAATAAATTAGAATCAACTATTTTTGTAAAAATCAATAGCATGAGTGAAATAATACCATCCAACAATTCTGGCACTAAAAAACAAAGTCAATTTAGAGCATTCTTTGATATGATGCGTGATCACTTTAATAAAGCGTACACAGGCTTGTCTCAGTGGACTATTGTTTTAATGGTTTTAGCTATAATATATGCTATTTCTCCTGTAGATTTTATTCCCGATGTTCCTATCATAGGATATATCGATGACGCTGTAGTATTGGGTTTCGTTTTAACACAGATAAAAAAAGAAATTGTTAAATATCAAAACTGGAAAGCAGGTAATTAAAGTTTGAAAAAAATACTAGTTTTCTTTCTGTTTGCTATTCTAGCTCTTCCATTTGCAGAGTTTGTAGGTTTGCGTCTAGAGATAAAGCAGCTCAAAAAGTCCATCAAAAAAGAACTGTTAGCTAGGATAGATCCAAGTCATACCCTCACCTTGAGATTTCATAAGACTGATCTATCAAACAGAAAGGATATTATTTTTCATGTCAAAGACAGTGAGATCGAAATTGGCGGCGAGATGTATGATATTATTTCAGATATTTCTTATTCGGATTCTCTCATATACATATGCTATCGCGACCATAAAGAGTCCGAATTGAAGCGAAAAATGTATGCGAGTTTAGCCAACTTTTTCTCGCAAAATCCTATTCAATCAGAATTTTCCAAATCCTTGTTTTTATTTCTAAAAAACCTAATATTCGAAGAATTAGAGTCCTTTCATTTTTTTAAATTTTTATTAGTCAAAACTATAACTCAAATAAATATTATAGCATCCATTCATAATGGGCATTTGCTCTTGGAGTCTCCTCCACCAGAGTTTTAAATAGTTTTTCCTTTATCACTTATTATTAATATTTAATTCTGCCTTGAGTCAAATTACTTAAGAGCAGTGTGCATTTAATTTATATTTAAAATGAAAAAAACAATTATTTATATATCAACCCTATTTATATCCTTGCAGTCCATTGCACAGGAATCAAAACAAATCAAAGAAATCGTCATATCGGGTGCAAAAAAAGAAACTGAAAAACAGGAAATTTCACAAACCATAGACATTGTAACAAAAAAGGAATTGAGATTTAATTCTGCCGGAAACACAGGTGATGCTCTTCAGAATACGGGTATGATAACCGTACAGCAAAGCCAGAATGGCGGCGGAAGTCCTATTATTCGAGGCTTTGAAGCTAATAGAATCGGAATAGTGGTAGATGGTGTCCGTATGAATACCGCTATTTTTAGAGGTGGTCATCTTCAGAACGTTTTACGTGTGGACAATGGACAGCTAGAACGTTTAGAAGTATTCTATGGCGCAGGTTCTACCTTATACGGTAGTGATGCTTTAGGTGGAGTTTTAAATTTTATGACTCTGAAACCAAAGATAGGAAAAGGTTTTAGTGGAGACGCCTTTGTACGATACGCAAGTGCTCAGAATGAAAAAACAGGTGGATTTACCCTTAACTATGGTCGTGAGAAATGGGCTTCACTTACGAGCTTTACATATACCGATTTCGGTAATGTCATTGCTGGCAATATTCGTGACCCTCGCTACGGAAACTGGGGAAAGAGGATCTATTATGCCGAGCGAATCAATGGAGTAGATGTCATGACGCTTAATCCGAATCCTAATGAACAAGTAGGCTCTGCGTATTCACAATACAATATTTTGCAAAAGTTTTTATTTCAACCCAATGCTAATACCAATCACTTGATAAATTTTCAATATTCAAACTCTAGCGACGTCAATAGGTATGACAGACTTACAGAAAAAACGAATAATCGCATTATAGATGCCAATCCTGTTAGCAATAGATTTACCAGTGCAGAATGGTATTATGGCCCTGAAGCCCGATTGATGGCAGCCTATACACTCTCTCACAATGGAAATTTTATTTTTTCTGACAATTTTCGATTGACAGCGGCCTACCAAAACTATAAGGAAAGCAGAAATACACGAAATTTCGGTAACAATAACCTTCGATCGCAAATGGAAAACGTAGATGTAGCTTCTATCAATTTTGATTTATATAAAATGATAAATCAACATCAACTGACCTATGGTATAGAGTTAAATAATAACTGGGTAGCTAGCTCGGTCAAAAGATTTAATATCGTTACCGGAGCCAGTAGTTATGCATCTTCCCGCTATCCCGATGGTGGGTCACGCACTGGAAGCTATGCCGCATACATTCAAGACATCTGGCAGGTATCTAAGGATGTAGCATATATCAATCTTGGGGCGAGATATTCGTACAATACGATAGCATCAACCGTCACCGATACGAATCGAAAGTATGGGTCATTTGATATCTCAAATCATGGATACTCTTTCAATGCAGGTTTAAGCCTTATGCCGACCAAAAAGAATAAAATTGCTTTAAACTTTAGTACAGGATATCGCACGCCAAATCTTGATGATGTCACTAAAGTTTTTGATAATGTATCGTGGATTCAGGTCAATGATCCTAATGTCAAACCTGAATTGAGTATGAATTATGAAATTAATTCAATGAATAAATTAACAGAGAATTGTTCCATAGAATTTGGAGGATATTATACACGTGTGCAAGACTACATTGTCAATGAAGCGACAACAGTCAATGGTCAGAGCACCGAAACAATCAATGGGGTGAAATATACCTACCAGCGATTGGGCAATGCGGCTACAGCTAATTTATTAGGGGCTTATGGAGCTTTTAAATTTGCACCACATAAAAACTGGGAGCTAAACGGTAATGTCAACTTTACTTATGGAAGATTTCGAGCGAATAATGCTGCTAAAGAGCAACCCTTAGACCATATTCCTCCAATGTCAGGAAGATTTGCTTTAAAATATATTTTAGAGAAAGGACAAGTTGAGTTATCCATGCTTATGAATGGAGCTAAAAATTCAGAAGATTATGCTACGACAGGTGAGGATAATATCGACAAATCGGCTGACCCTGTCAATGGATATACTCCTGCTTGGCAAATTTTAAATTTAAGAACGTCGTATGATATTCATAAAAATATAACCTTGCAGGCCGCTTTAGAGAATATATTCGACACTCATTATAGAGTTTTTGCTTCTGGAATATCTTCACCCGGCAGAAATCTCAGACTAACACTAAGAGCTAGCTTCTAAGCTTTTAGTGCGAATAATTTAGATTTAGTTAATAATAGAAGCCTCTTCCTGTGAACAACAGGGGGAGGCTTTTTAATGTCAACTCAAAATCAAATACATATAATTAGGTATAGCACTTATACCGTAAGCGTATTAGTAATAGTCCAATGTCGCATGGCTCATTGCACTAAACAAATACAGCTACGGCATTTACCATAGCAAGGTTTTAAAATGGGTTGGACCATTTTAAAACCGCTATTGGTATTAGAGTAGTAAATAAATAAAATTATTATGCATACATAAAATAAAATTTGTTTATTTTTGTAATGCATTTTGTATAATTAATTATTCAAAAAAATCAATTATATCTTTATATTAACCTAGCAGTATGAGCAAAATTTATAGTGGAAAATATTTATATATCATAGTTTTTACTTGTCTAAACTTATTTGGATATTCACAACCTCAAATCTATCAAACTGGATTCTCCAATCAAGAAAGACAAGAGGTAATTGAAAACATAAGCAAATTAGAGCCACTATTTCAGCGTGACCCGACCAAAGAAATGGCGATTCAACTAGCAGATGCCTTTCTATATATCAAGCGATTCAAAAAAGCAATTTCATATTATGAATATGCCTTGGAGATAGGACCACTAAACGAAAAAGAAATGGCAAACTACTTTGCTGCCTTGTTTGAATTTGGTGACTTAAACGCAGCTCTTAGCGTTTCAAAAGAATTCTACACCAAATTCGGTAAAATGCATTTGAAGGCCAAAATGGATAGTTTAGAAAAACTTAGCAAAGCAAAACCCGTAATTGTAGAAAATTATTTAGCCATGAATTCAAAGAATAATGAATATGGGTTATATCCACTTTTCGCAGACTATAGAATTCTAAATAGTGACTACCGACCAGATCAGCGAGATATAACTGTAGCGAGTAAATATATGAACCCATACGCAGTAAGTCTGAGGGTAGAACAAGATGAAAACTCCAAGTTCTACACACTTATAAATAATGACAAATTCTTGTACACAATTACACATTTTGACCCTGTAGATAGAAGAGTATACATTACCCAGAATACAGCAATTCGATTCAATCTAAACAACATATTAAATAGTGGTACCACAATGAAAATATATACGGCTAAAATTGATGCCTTATTTAAACTTGGACCTTTAGAAGAATTTAAGTATAATAGTCCTACGCATTCTGTGGGACACGCTTGTGTATCTAATGATGGTCAAACATTATATTTTGTATCGGACATGCCGGGGGGATTTGGTGGAACTGATATTTATCGTTGTATGAAGTTAGAAGATGGCACATGGGGAGCACCAATTAACCTTGGCAAAGAGGTTAACTCCAATGGAGACGAAATGTTTCCATACATAAATCCACGTGGAAATACACTTTATTTTTCTACATCTGGAAATTCAATTTTTGGGGGTCTAGATTTGGTAAAATCAAGCAGATCTAGAGCTAATGTTTTTAGTAAGCCTACTAATTTAGGAGCACCTTTCAATAGTAATAAAGATGATTTTGCTATCATATTTACTGACGAAAATGGTGAAGAAGGATTTTTTAGTTCAAGTAGATTAGATGGTTTGGGTGGTGTTGATATTTATAAATTCAAAACAGAGGGTAAACCAAAATCGACAAAAACGAATTCTAATACAGATAATCCTAACCGGAAAGTAACAACTATAAAAGCTAATACAGGGACCCAAGAGGAAGAAGAAAACAATCAGGATGACTCTGTAGATTTCTCTCAAAAGAAAAAAGTAGAAGACAATAAGAATTTGGCACCTACAAGTAGCGAAGAGGACAATATCGATTTTAGAAAAAAATAAATTAGTTTATAAAATACCTACATAATGAGAATTTTTTTATTTAGCTTATCAATACTTTTAGTACAAGCAGTCTGTCATTCACAATTGGAGAATAGAAAAGGTGAGTTTGGATTAGAAAAAATAAAGCATAATAATACTATCCTAAATCTAGAACCGGTTTATCAGAGAAATCCCTCACGCCCTGTAGCTTTAGATTTAGCCGATGCCTTTTGCTATATTCAAAAATATGAGAAAGCCCTGATGTATTATGAAACAGCCTTATTAGAAGGTCCTTTAAGTGAAAAACATATATTGAATTATTTTTCCTGTCTCTATGAAAACGGGGATATAGATTTAGCTAGAACCATAGCCAATGAATATTTAACCAGATTTAAAAAGTCTGACTTGATAGCTAAAATGGATACCGCAGAAAAGATGAAAATGGCAGATCCAGTATATTTTGAAAAAAGTGTGCACTTTAACTCTGTAAATAATGAGTATGGTGGTATAACCTATTTTGACAATTTTAAATTTGTCAATAGTGATTTCACCTATGACCGAAAAGCTACAAAAAAGTCGTTCGCTCCTTATGTAATTGATTACATGGATACAGGAAGAGGAAGACCAAGGTATATAAGCATTGGACCTAAATTGCCAAATGAATATGATGTAATTTCACACTATGATCAGGTAGAAGACAAAGTTTATATTACGAGAACAATTGTAGACCCAAATGGTAACAAAATATCAAGAATAATTATTGGTAGCCTAAATGATAATTTTCAATTGATAAATGTGACAGAGTTCCCATATAACAATCCTTTGTTTTCTGTAGGTCAAGCCTGTGTAACCCAAGATGGAGAAATGCTCTATTTTGTATCTGATAAACCAGGAGGTCAAGGTGGTGCTGATATTTATAGATGTATGAAATTAGAAGATGGTACCTGGGGATATCCCATTAATTTAGGGAATAAAGTTAATACCGCTGGAGACGAACTTTACCCATATATCAATCCTCAAGGTACTACTTTATATTTTGCTTCAACTGGTCACTCCATTATGGGTGGCTTGGATCTAAACAAATCAGAAAAGACAAGGTCTCACGCATTCAAAAAACCCATTAACCTTGGGCCTCCATTTAATAGTCATGATGACGACTATGCCCTCACATTCAGTGATGATTATGGCACGGAAGGATTTTTCTCTTCGAATAGAACTAGTGATGGCAAAGGAGGGGACGATGTATATTCATTTAGTTATGAAAATAATAAAGTATGTAAGGATCCTGTTAAGAACTTTAAGATAATAGTCGTAGATAAAAAAACGAGGGAGAGAATCCCAAATACCGATCTTAAAATGACTGTCAAGCTAGATGGTAGGGTCTATCAAGATATCTCGGATGAGAATGGGGAAATTCATTTATTGGTAGAAGGCTGTAATGACTTTGATGTAGAAGCGACTCATGATTTCTATCTTAATAACTTATTCTACTACGACGGATTCAAAAAAACAGTTGTAATAGAGCTATACAAAAAAGAATTGGACAACATTATAGGTATTGATAAGATAAATTATGAAGTTGCCAAGTATGAAATCCCCACTTCTGCTGTACCCCAACTGACCAAACTAGCAACATTACTAAAGAAGAATAGAGATATTAAAATCGAGTTAAGCTCACACACAGACTGTAGAGGTGAAAGTGCAGCTAATCAAGAACTCTCACAAAAGCGCTCTGAGCATATTGTTAAATTTTTAACCAACAATGGAGTTTATGCTAATCAAATGGTAGCTAAGGGTTATGGCGAGACCAAATTGATCAATGAATGTGTGGATGGTGTAAATTGCACTGAAGAACAACATGAAAAAAATAGACGTACAGAGTTTAAAATTTTGGAAATAATGGGTAAAGGACGTGTAAATCCTAATGACCCTCCAGCAGATTTTAAGGCAAAGGAACCAGAGCCCAAACAAGAAGAGATAACCCAGCCAGCTGTAGAGACTGCTCCGCCTGCAAAAGAATCCATTAATAATCAGCAACCTGTGAAGAATCAACAGGGTGTGAAAAGTCTAGAAGTAGAATAAATTTTTATTAGCTTAGATTTACACCTTAATACCAATTATGAGTGTAGATGTACTTCTCGGCCTCCAATGGGGCGATGAGGGCAAGGGTAAAATCGTTGATTTCCTGGCGCCTAAATATGATTTTATAGCACGATATCAAGGTGGACCAAATGCAGGCCATACAATTTATCTCAATGGAGATAAATTTGTATTGCACACGATTCCTTCGGGCATTTTTCATGATAAAATCGGAAACATTATAGGCAATGGAGTAGTTATCAACCCAATTACATTATTAGGAGAAATAAAGACCTTAGAGGCAGCGGGTGTCGATATCATTTCAAAACTATTTATTGCTAAAAAGGCTAGCTTAATTCTTCCCACTCATATAGAGCTAGATAAGGCTTCAGAACAAAAAAGAGGTGATGCTAAAATAGGTAGTACCCTTCGTGGTATCTCACCAGCTTATATGGATAGAACTGGTCGTAATGCACTGAAAATTGGAGAAATCTTCTCTTCAAATTTTAAAGAAAAATATATAACTCTTAGGGATAAACACCTAGAAATGATAGCCTCTATGGGTTGCCAAGCTGATTTATCTAAGGAAAACGAATGGTTACAAAGCCTCGAAGATTTAAAGAAGTATTCCTTTATCGACTGCGAACAATATGTCAATGCTAGGTTAAATGAAGGAAAAAAAATATTGGCAGAAGGTGCACAAGGTGCTATGCTAGACATAGATTATGGCACTTACCCATTCGTCACCTCATCGAATACTATTACTGGCGGTGTATGCGCTGGTCTCGGTGTAGCTCCACAAAAAATTAAGGAAGTATATGGTATAACCAAAGCTTATTGTACCAGAGTAGGTTCTGGTCCATTTCCTACAGAATTACATGACGAAATAGGTGAAAAGCTACGTAAAGAAGGAGGGGAATTCGGAGCTACTACAGGTCGTCCAAGACGCTGTGGATGGATAGATTTCGTTGCGCTTCGCTACGCCTGTATGCTCAATGGTGTGACCAAATTATGTATCACCAAGATCGATGTACTTAATAATTTTGAAAGCATTGGATATTGTGACCAATATGAAACTTCCTCAGGACCTACCAAGGAGATGCCCTCATATCTCACTGAGGATATTAAACCAAAACTAGAATTTGTAAATGGTTGGAATACTAATATTGAAATAGGTAACCAATTCTCAACATTAAATGACAATGTCAAAGACTATGTTACTTTGCTAGAGAGAAAAATTGGGGTAAAAGCCAATCTAGTTTCTGTAGGACCTGGAAGAGAAGAGTTGTTTGAATTAGCTTAAAAATTTTGAAGATATGCAAATTCTAAATGGACAAGAATTATCTAAAAAGATAAAGAACGAAATCAAGGCAGAAGTAGACGAGCTAATCAGCCAAGGACATAGACCTCCACATCTCGTGGCAATACTTGTAGGTGATGATGGAGCTAGTCAGACTTATGTCAATAATAAAATCAGAAGCTGCAAGGAATGTGGTTTTAAGTCTTCTGAAATTAGGAAAGATGCCTCTTTGTCCGAGAATGAGCTAATAGCAATTATTGAAGACCTCAATAAAGATGAATCAGTAGATGGTTTTATTATTCAACTCCCCCTGCCAAAGCATATCGATGAAAACAAAATTTTATTAAAGATAAAACCTGAGAAGGATGTAGATGGATTTACACCTCACAGTATTGGGCTTATGACCTTAGGACTTGATGGCTTTAAGCCTGCTACTCCGTTTGGCATTATAAAAATGCTGGAAAGATATCATATCGACACCAAGGGCAAGCATTGTATAGTTATTGGGCGAAGCAATATTGTAGGAAAGCCCATTGGAATTATGCTAGGACAGAATAGCCAAGTAGGTAATTGTACCGTTACTATCTTAAATTCTCATACTAAAAACATTGAAAATTATACCCGCGAAGCAGATATCCTCATCGTGGCTATAGGTAAACCCAAAATGGTAACCGCTGATATGGTGAAAGAGGGAGCTGTTGTTATTGATGTGGGAATAACACGTGTAGCTGATGATTCTGAAAAGGGTTTTCACCTCGAAGGAGATGTTGATTACGATAGCGTAGCCCCGAAATGCTCATATATCACTCCTGTGCCTGGTGGAGTAGGTCCTATGACAGTGACCATGTTATTATTCAATACGCTGCAAGCTAGGAAGAAAACTTTAACACAGACCTCCTAGTCTATACCTAGATATTTATGTGTCTGCAATGAGAGATTCCATCTGGGATTTTCTTTCACAAATTGAATACATAGTGGTTCCATTTCTGTTCGAACCTCCCATTCAGGTTGAATAAACAATCGAGTATTCGCAGATAATTTTGGTTCAAATTCGAGAGCCCATCTCAAATCATTTTTATGAGCTACGATTACTTTTAGTTCATTAGAACACTGTAAATATTCTTCTATAGGTTTCTTAAACCGCTTTGGTGAAAAGGTGATCCAATCCCATATCCCCGTTAATTCATTCGTTCCTGAGGTTTCTATATGGGTGCGTTTGCCCATACTTTTTATCATAGAAGTTAACGCTTCCAGATGATATAAGGTGGGTTCACCACCAGTGATAACCACAATAGATGCTGGACAATTTTCTAACCAAGTCTTTATTTCTTCTATAGAAAAAGAGGAATGATTTGTCTCATCCCAGCTTTCTTTGACATCGCACCAGGTACAGCCTACATCACATCCAGCCAGACGAATAAAATAAGCCGCATGCCCCGACCAATAACCTTCGCCTTGTAAGGTATAAAAATGCTCCATGACAGGATACTTCATTTCTAATAGCTTTACTTCTTAAATTTTCTTCGATACATCATACTCATGAGGGTACCTATCACCATCAAGATACAACCTAGCCATAGTATTTGTATATATGGAAATTCTAATACTTTCAATATGATCCAATCATTCGTAGCAGCACTATCTTGAACTGCAAAATGAAACTCTTGCAATTCTGGCACGATAGTAGCAATGTTAATTTTCAATTGACCATCTTTAGAAATCGCTATAGGATTCTCCATGCTGCGGCTCTTCAAACTCAGTTTGTAAAAAACCTCCATAGGCTCTTCGGCACCATTGAGTTCGCATATTCTCAGCGATGCCTTCGCTTCGATATGCTCTTTTGAATTAGATTCACTAGAGGTCACTTTGTCTAAAACTACAAATCGATTCCCGGTATAAAATGTATCTTTTATCTTCACCTTTTTTATGCTTGCCTTGTCTTTGGTCTCGGTGTCATCAGGCACTGAGCTTACATGAGAAAATATATCTTTATTCCAGAAATTTTTAATCCCAGGTTCTGGATTTAATCTATTGTTCTCCCCTTCTTTGATAATTTTAGCTTCTGGATAGATTACAAAGGAGTCAGATAAATCTTTTTGTGACTGAAATAATACTTTATACTTCTCTCCTTTGAATACATTTGACTTTTCTATATAGGTTACCCAATATTTCCCCATAGCCTCTCGCTTATTCTTCATTAATAGCGTATTGCTAGACTGTTCTTCCATACTGAATTCTTTTCCCAAATCAAATCCGGCTTTATTAAGAGAAATAGCTTGTTTCTGATATTGTGAAATGAGAGCTCCTATAACTAGCAATCCGAAGCCAATATGTGCAATGCTCCCACCCCAGTATAGCTTGTTTGAATTTCTCAATTGTGAAACAATATAATAAATAGACCAAGCTATCATTGTTAGACTCGATAGAAACAAGAGCAAATACGTTGAGATAAATTTAACAGTCAATTTATAAGATTTAACTTCAAGCACATACTCTTGAAAAGGCAATATATCGCATAGATACAAATGGACACCTGTGATTACGAAACAACCGAGAAAAACAATTCCTAAAACCTTTATCTTTTTCAATCCTTTAGTGACTTTATATTGTAGCCATAAGGAGAAAGCCATCAGAGCACAAACTATTGTCGTAAACCAGATTTGAATACTATTATAATGCTCATTGGCATTGACAGGTGGTGCTAGTTTTTCCTTAAAATCAAACAACTTATTCCACACAGGAATAGATGTCGTAAAACTTACTTGTATAGCAGAAACTACGATAAAAAGTACCCCTAAAAACATCCAAAATTCTCTACTCTTGGTATGTTCTTCTTCTTTGATATCGGGGATTCGAGACCAATTAAAGGCAAGGAGTAAAAATACAGGAATAAGCAATAAGGCTAGGAAAACGAGTAGCTGACCTGTCATCCCTAAATCAGTAAACGAATGAACTGAACTATCCCCTAAAATGCCACTTCGTGTGAGAAAGGTAGAGTATAATACAAAGCCAAATCCCAAGACCAATAAAATATAACTTGCCTTAAGGCTATGGCCTGTAGCTTTATAAATTAATAAGGTATGCAAGCCTGCGACTAAAAATAACCAAGGCACTAAACTAGCATTCTCTACCGGATCCCATGCCCAGAAGCCCCCAAAGCTCAATGCTTCATAAGCCCAGCGACCTCCCATAAGTATGCCCGCTCCCAAAGCTGCTACTGAAAATAAGGTCCAACTATTGACTTCTTTTGTCCAGCCAATATAGTCTTTTTTCAAAAGCGATGCCAAGGCAAAAGAAAAGGGAATCGATGCGCTCGCAAATCCCAGAAATAAAACTGGAGGATGAATAACCATCCAATAATTCTGCAATAAAATATTTAAACCATTTCCATCTTTTATTAAAGATAGATAATTAGGGTTACTCAGTATGGGAATATTCATTTCATCGCGCAATAAAATGAAAGGATTCATACCTATTAACTTTCCAAAAACATCAACTCCTAATATCATAGTAAGAAGTAAAACCTGAATAAACATAAGTATCGCAAGCGCACCGACCTTAATTTCAGTTGTTTTTCTCATTAAAAAATAGCCCAATATTGCCTGCCACAGCAGCCATAGGATGAAACTACCCTCCTGCCCTTCCCACATAGCGGAGAGGATATAATACCACGGCAAATCTTTCGAAGAATGTCTCCATACATAATGATATTCAAAATATTGTCCTTTGAATAAAAAGATTAAAAGGAAGAAAATCCCTAAGACAGAAATTAAGTGAATCCAAAAAAATATGCGAACTTGTCTCAAGTCTGTCTCAAACCTTTCCTTGCTTAAATAATACTTCATACCTAGCAAAAAAGTAAACAATGCGGATACAAATGCTAGTATAATCAGCAACTCTCCTAGATGTCCGAAAAACAAGTTCTCGTTTAAATAAAAATTATTTGAAAATTCTCTCACAAAATATTTTTTTCAATAAAAAATGGTAACAGATGGACTTAAGTATACCTCTGTCTAATCCTCTGCAAATCTAACATCTTTCACAGAAGTATATACTCTAAAAAGAATAAAATGATTATGACATTTTCTTTGCTACTAGGTTGAATACCCATTTGGACATTTCTCCATGAGCACTAGACTCGTAGTCTGCTTTGCTGCATGGGAAAAAACGATCCTGGGCACTTTCTCCGAGGGGCAATTCTACCCACCAGTTTCCGGACAATTTACTCTGCCAGAAGTGAAACGGTTTAGACTCAAATTCGGAATGCTCAATCATAAATACGTTAAAATTGTCAAACTGGTCAGCTATTTCAGGTGATTCATCCGTACGATAAGTAAATCCTTCTAGAAAATACCAAAGACTATGAGCAACCATTTGGGTTGTCAAATGTCTAATATCAAATTGAGGATTGACTTCATAAATAGCGATAGATTTCACTTTGGTACTCATACCACATAACCTTGTGATTTGACATAGCTCATCTGATTGAAAACCATTCGGTGACTGCATGCTCCTACCAGGTGCATCACTTTGTTTTACTGCTGAGATATCTATACTTACCATATCTGCCATTTGAAATATATGACCCCATTGTGGTATGGCGTATCTCAGTTGGCCTAGTCGTATAGACTCATACGACATAGAATCGATGACATCTAGTACATTATAATTCGTAAAATATGACTGATAGCCAAACATAGTCAAATGAAACAACTGAGGATGACTACTAGCCAACAAATGCTGTATAAAACCATCAGAAGTTATCGTTTCTTGCGATTTTAGCAAGTCTATTCGTTCATCTACTATAGCCACAGAGGCTTCTTCAATGATGCTGCTCAAACTCGTAAATTGAGATATCGTCAAATCTTGACTACCTCCGATGATAATAACTGGTATATTGTTCTTATAAATATAACTTAAAACGGCCTCCAACTTGTCATAAGTATCATTGACTTCTTCTGCGTCCAATATATTTCCTAAATCTAGCAATTTAGGCATAGGATTCGTAATATTTAATCTATAAAAATCTTTACGGATCTCATCTGGAGCCATGTCGCAACTAAGATTCTTAAATCCAGCAGCTCTAGCTTCTTTTACACCTAGTATAGCTATGTCATAGTCAGTAAAGTCATAGATATCGTCTTCTAAAAACTTTACATGATAGCCAATCTCATACTGATGATAGTTTTTCTCATCACTGATATAAGCCAAGTCAGGCATTTCCAAATATTGCGAAAGCATATACAAAGTTATGTTTATCCCAATTTTTAGCCTTATTTAATCATAACATTTCACCTTTAAGTGAATACAAAAACGAACACAAAAAAGCCTTCTCGATTTGAGAAGGCTTTAGTTGTACCCGCGACTGGAATCGAACCAGCACTTCCTTGCGAAAACCAGATTTTGAGTCTAGCGCGTCTACCAATTCCGCCACACGGGCAGGCTTGCCTTGCCTACGGCAGGTACTTAAATATTGGAGTGCAAATATAGAAAATTATTTAGTTTAAGATTCCATTTTCTTTTAGCCAATTTTTACCTTGAGTTGATTTAAAAAATATTTCTCTTTGTCTTGCCTCTTTCCAATTTTCATTAGACTATTACTAATACCGTAAGCGTATTAGTAATAGTCTAATATCGCATGGCTCATTGCACTAAACAAATACAGCTACGGCACTTACCATAGCAAGGTTTTAAAATGGGTTGAACCATTTTAAAACCGCTATTGGTATCAGATTCCATTTTCTTTTAATAAAAAACGGCTACCAAATATAAGTAGCCGTTCTCTTTTTAAAATTGATTGATGATTACTTTACAACCTGTAGTTTTCTCACTATCGATTCATAATCGTTCGACAACTCAATGAGATATTCACCATTAGAAAACTTAGCCGTTTCTAATTTGACATTCACTTCATTACCTATCACTTTGATATCATCATTAAATACTAACTGACCCAATATGTTTCTAATAGACAATCGATAACTTCCATTAGGCAGACCTACACCTAAAATTTGTGTTTGATCTCGTGCAGGGTTAGGATAAATGTAAATATCTGAAGCTTTGAAATCTTGACCGGCAATACCTAAGGTAGAGCATCTGTAGCTTCGTTTCTTGATCGCAACCGTTTTAGACGAGAATCCACAAGAATTATAAGCTTTAAGCGTGACTAAGAAACTACCCTCCTGTTCGTAGACATGTAATGGGTTCTCAATAGAAGAAGTTTTACCGTCTCCAAATGACCACAGATAGGTAATTGCATTTCTAGAATCATTTTTCAACACTATGGACATACACGTATCGCCACCAAGAGAGTCAATATACTCGACCCTAAAGTCAGCCACAGGCAGGTCATCAATGCGAACATAAGCTGCTTTCGTAGCCGAACCACATTCATTGGTTAATGACACGGAATATGTACCCGTCTTATCGGCTAAGACCATATTTGCTTTAGAACCTGTCACTGCAGACCCAGCAGGTCCAGTCCATGTAAGATTGGTATACGTAGTCGTGGATGTAGCCTGTAAATTTACTTTTTTACAACCAAACGTATCTTTTAATAAATCTATAGCCTCGGTTGGACGTACTTTCAGCGTAATACGAATACTATCTCGGAAGTTATAGCATGCATTATCTACGGTGAGATAGTAAACTCCTGACTTGTCAGCAATAAAGGTAGAACCAGTAGCCAAACTACCATCAGGTTTTTTCCAAGAATAAGTATAGGTATCACCAGCAGGTGGTGTAGGTCCTGTGAGTAAGTGAGTAATATCACATTTGACAACATCAGCTCCTAAATCAAATACAGGAACTACTTTAAATCCTATCTGAACCGAATCTACAAAATCACAGCCGAATGTCTTATCCGTCACCGTCAAATAGTACATGCCAGGTGCTGATACGGCTATAGATCTAGTCGTAGCGGTAGTACTCCATTTGTAGAAGAGGTTTCCAGTGGGTCCATTTATCGTATAGCTACTGCCACAAGCCAATACATTAGGACCTAAATCAAACGTAGGTTTTGGTTGTAGGTTAGCTTGAACCGTATCTGTACTTCTGCACTTTGTAACAGGATCAAACCCAGTCGCCCAATACTTCCCAGACTTATTAATGACTGGAACTGGTGCTGGACCACCCCATGTGTAAGTAAGGTTTGATGGCATATTCGTCGCTAATGCTTGTAAATCAGCAGTGCCGCCACAGAATACACGATCATTTCCTAGAGAAAATACAGGCAATTCATGCCGTATCACATTAATAGTATCCTTAGCCGTACAGAAGTTTTGAGTATTATAAGCAGTAGCAATATAAGTACCAGGATTCAAGATACTAATACTAACTCCAGCCTGATTATCACTCCATGTCACCACATTATTCGCTGGGCTGAGACCAGTAGAAAGTGTGTGAGGGGTGAAGCGACAGAAACTAGTATCTGCTCCCAAAGTAAACTCAGGGGATGGGTCTACTATTGTTTGAGTACTGTCCTTTTCTTCACAACCAAAGGAATTTGTTACGGTCAACTTAAACCAACCAGTAGCCGTAGCTGGTTTGCATTGATTCGTATCATTAGGATCTGCAGATGCCCACTTATAGCGGTATACATCACCTACAGGCGCTGCTGGACCACAGAATTGGAAAATAGGACGCGAACAAACTCGTGCGGTATCCTTTAACTGAAATTTAGGTGAAGGAACAATCTTGATGTCTTTTTTGACGCGCTCCGATTCGCAACCTAATCTTATTAATTTCCAATTAAAGAAGTACTTATAAGCAGTAGCAGCAGTAGGATAATTCTCATCTCCGTAGAAATTAATATCCATAGTCACGCAACCCGCACCTAAGAATATAAATCCAGGTAGTTGTGCTAGAGATGCACCACCACCATATCGTAGTTTATAATCGGTTCCTGGGGGTACTTTAATTTTCACAGGAATCCACTGTCTACCTAACTTAGTAATTCCTGGCGCATTTACCGAAATAATCGTAACTTGTTGTCCACCAACAAATTGAGTTAAAGTCAAGTTTAAAGTAGGACCAGGACTCAAGGTATTGGCGTACACCATGACACTATCTATGAGTATGGTATCTTTAGAAATATTATCAAAAGCTATACCTCCAGCTGCAGCACTATACGTCGGGGCACCATAGGAGAAGTTCGGTGGATAGGTATTACACTCTGCACCATTCCACATCGAATAATAGATATTGGTATCCTTACATACAGAATCCATTTTAAATTCTGGTCCACTAAATATAGGTGTAAAGTCAGTTGCATTCTTATACCACCGCGCATTGGCATATGGAGCATACATTGTGTGAGAAGTACAGACACAGACTGAATCTATAGTATCTGTTGGTTTTTTAGGCATTTCCAGATGTATAATTTCTGTAAAGAAGGTATCATCACAAGTAAACTGCTCTCCCGGTGCCTCTGTCCATGCTTTGACTATATTCGTCCCTACAGTTGACAAATCTACATTAGGCACCAATACTGTTCTGGTCTCATTCGATGCTAAAGTACCTGAAACAGTAAAACTAGTAGGCGTAGCTGTTCCTGCTTGTACTTTTATTGGCAGATTTGTTATACTACTATTACCAATATTCATTACCGTTACCTTTACGGTGGTATTGGCAGTTAAATCACATGCATATTCTGGTGAATCTATTGCTATGACCAAGGCATCTATATTCTGCTTAGGTTTAAATAATAAATCATCGAACATGGTTCTATAAATACGCTTATTACCTAAATTAAACGTCTTAACCTTGAAGTGAATAGCGGTATCTACCGCAGGAGTTACCTCTGTGGTATAGTATCTCCATTTATTCGTTCTAGAATTTTTCACGACGTCATTATTCACTCTATTCAATAAGCGAACCTGATAAACATCAGTAGGTCTCAAGAAGGAATAACCTGCTACGATAGAATCAATAGGCACACTGATACCATTGTCTTTATACCAGAATGAAAATCTATAAGTAACACCACCCGTGACACCATAACCCGGTGGAACGAAGGTTTGTACTGTAGGCATAGGACAGGTACCCGTGGCAGGAGAGATGAAATCCATATCTAGATAGTTCTTATCCAATTTAGATTTTTGACGGAATTCATTACCCACACCAGCATCATCTAATATTTTGACTCGACACTGAGGATATACATCCCAGCACTGTGGAAGTACAGCAGCAAAATTAAACTGTTCATTTAAAAAAGTCTCTCTTAAACCTACTACACAAGACTCGGTACCACGAAATGCTCGCACTTTAAAAGGACCTATGGTGTCAAACTTTGTGCTACAGCTATTCGATAAAATAAGTGCATAATCTTGAAATTTATTGGTCAATAAATAATTAATACCATTGGTAGAATCTACCTTTGTCCAAACTATGCTAGGATGCCATGGGTTTCCATTCGCTGGTGGAAGATTGTAATCCATTAATGTTCTTAACCAAATATGTTTCCATCCATACTTCCATGCATTATCTGCACCCAGTCCGAAATCCAATTCTAGGTTGACACGGTTACCCACACACCACTGCACACCAGCAGGAGATATTTCAGTATCTCCTGGTAGCCATGTTTTGCCATCAGGGTTTACACGGACTCGAAGTGGATCTCTAAACTTAGGTATTTCACTACAGTCATCCATAGGAATAGTGTCTATACAGAAGTAATCCATAACAAAGCGATAAGCTCCATTATTCAACGGACCAGGTACAATAACAATACCAAAGAAATAAGTACCCGTATCATTCGGTGTATAATCTACCCAGTATGTTCGGTATTTTGCTGGTCCATTTTCTAGAATATTCGACTGAAGATTGAGGTGCAAACTGTTTGGTACCATTTTAGAACGAGGGAAACTATCAATCACCTTACCCGATTCATTACCTTTGACGGCGGTTAAGTACAAACTGTCCAAGTCTTGATTTACACTTCCCCACGGGTTTTGTGTCGAAGTTCTATTATCCGTCCATCGCATCGAGATTCGATAGCCTCTACCTTTATATAATCTAACAGCAGGCATGACCAATACTTTCCTATTCGTAGTAGGTGCCAAGGCAGATGTCATGACGACATTATTACCATTATATCCAGCATCAGGGCTCAATTGTGGAGGTGCAGGAGGTCCTGGAGGCGGATTTCGAATAGGAAGGGTCAAACTATGAAGATTTTGAGGATTCGGTTGAGGGTTGGTCGGTGTAAACTGCGGGAAGGCAGCCCAGCAAGTAGGACAATAAGCAAAGGAAGGCACTCTACCAGATATCTCACCTGAATTTTGAGCTGGCATAGGGCTTTGCTGATTCTGGATATTACCTACACCTTCCCAATCTTCACAATAAGGTACAGAATGCGTACCATTTACTAATAAAGAATCTGAGTGGTAAGTTTTGCCATCATACTGACAGGTAGCTACTATTTTATACCACGTATGCGTATCGGTAACCAATACATTCATTACATGATAGTTAGATCTATTGGTGATATGGCATAATGTATCGCTCGGTACTGGTCTGAAAAAGGTATCTTCAACCTTCCAATCGATATCGGAGCGTTTTTTCCAGAACTGATAAGTCATACCATGATAGTCAAAGTTAGAATTATAGTTTGCTTCTTGATAAGAAAGCATAATTGTATCATGTAAACAATACTGGTGGGTTACATTTGATTTGTCATAGGTATTCGCTGCACTCGGCTCTTCTGATCTATCTATAATTCGAGAGGGTGCAAAAGTAGAGCCCTTTACGGGATCTTTACCAGCACAAGACTCCACCTCTTTCAAACCTATTTCATCAAAGCCTACCTCACCGGTTGTAGGTGAACTTTCTCTTAAGTTAATAGCAAAATAATAAATACCATCATCAGGTGGAGTAAAATCAGACCAGAATTTATTGTATTGGTCAAAGCTGAATTTTGTCAATTGCTCACCAAATTTATTTGTCATATCACATGGTGTAGGCTTTGTACCCCAAGTAACATAGAGTGAATCCCAGCAGATATTCGCAGTAGTCTCTCTATGCCAGAAAGAAAATCTATACACCTTACCTCTTTTAAGATCAAAAGCAGGAGTGATGAGTTTCATGTCATTTCTGCGACCAGGAGGCATTTTAGGGTCAACAGGAGCAGGTCCCCAATTAGACATAAATTTATCTGATTTACCACCAGATGCTCTTGACCATATTTGCCCACCAGCATATACTGGATTATAGGTATTACAAACAGGAGAACTCGCTCTCCAGCAGTTAAACAAGATATCTCTACCGAACTGTTGCTGTGCAGTAAAGCTCTCAAACCAAGGTAAATTTTTGATATAGACTAATGGTGTAGATACAGAAGAATCTACTCGACCAGATGGACACCAATAAGTCAATCTTCTGAAATATTGAAAATCAGCCCCAACCACCGCTGTAATACAAGTGTCATTTGAATTATTAGTATTCATATTCGTCCAAGTGATATCATCAGGGGAATATTGCCAGACGAAAGTTGGTGTATCTGTAGTTAAGGGCAAATAGTTATCTAAACACAAACGAACAGTTTCATTGAGGCAAATTTGGTCTACTACGATAGCTCTACCATTTTGTGCTGTAGGATTACCGACCGTGGTATTAGACCAATTCGTAGTATCAGAGAAGGTATTGGCAGAGCAAATTCTTGTCAATCTCCTAAAGAAGGCTCTTCTATCAGCCTGAGTTATAGTTAAATTGGCTGAATTTGCACCCGCTACAATAGTACTAGATACTTTATTTGTAGATCGAAGCCATTGATATGCAAAGGTAGAATTACTCCGCGGTATAGTGCCAGTATAATCGACTATTTTTACAGTGTCATTTAAGACATTTATTGTCATGCTACCTGTACAAGTAGCATTGAATACCGCCTGATATGGGAGAAAAGTACTAGCTACAGTTGATGACCATTTTCTAGCGTACTTATCAGCACAGAGGGCGACAGATTTTCTGTAAGAATTCAATCCATTATTCATACGAAATACTATCGTGGTATCCGTCAATGGAGCCTGATTGTAATCTTCCCAAAAACTGCTGCCATTCTTCAAAACCATCCACTTTTTAACTAAAGGAAAATTACTTGAATCCTTATAATTCAACAACCTCATATAAACAGAATCATTCGTACAGGTTTGGAAACTTCCCTTTAGCTGACCAGTATCTATCTTAAGTTTTACATTAATGTTAAATGTAGAGTCTAAGACATTGGTAGAAGTATTGCAAAATTTAGAATAAAGTTTATAAAAATTATTTGTTCCATTAGTTAATGAAAAAGAATACTTGATAGAATCTGCTGGATCTGTAAAACTAGAGTGCGTTATAGAGTCATTCTGGGAGCGAGTCCATGAAACATGAACACTTTTTCTAGTAAGATTTCTATTAGTATAATCCAATTCTACTACTTCCGCTGCACAGTTTAACACAGGTGAAATAGCTCCTAACTTTACCCACATCGCATAGGTATTGGTATAAACGGAGTCCTTGGATTGATGAGGGCTTGTACACAGTTTTACACTCGATCTATAGAATCTATTAACATTATCTACTTTGACATTGATAAAAGAATCCGTCTTTCCCATAAATGAAAATACCCCAGAAACTTGATTGGAATCAGACCATCTATATTTTAGAAAGTTTCTTAAACTATTATCTAAATTAGTAAGACTTAATCTAGCCGTATCATTCACACAATCTTTATTTGAAATTGTCAGACCAATATTATTCAACCCTATACTTACTGGCTGCACAAATGAAGGAGCAGCTGTAGGGTAACCTGATGGTGGCCCTGTCAGTTTACAAAAACTAACATAGGCTCTATACTGTAAAACATTCGGTGTAAAAGCCACTTTCAGGGTTGATGAATTCCCCCCAATATCATTCCATAATAAACCATTCGTAGCAGATACTTGCCATTTAAAATATTTCGAAAATGCGGTATCAGTTATAGCATTAGGCGGAGCTGCCTTTAACAATAAACTATCATTACCCCCAGCCGTAGCACTACAAAAAATTTGGTCTACGGTGATTGTTCTATTCTGTAAAAAAAGCATAATTGTATCCGAATAGGTATTTCCACTAGGACATACTGATAGACAACGATACATTCTACCTAATATAGTATTGACCAATTGAGTATCTCTTCCCGAATTGGTAGACATGGTTCCCCAACTCAATCCTCCATCATTGGAAGACTGCCAGAAATACTGAGTACCTGCAGTGGTTGTATGATTCACTAACCATAGTTTAGCTCTACCTATATCACATCGGCTCGTATCTACTCTTATATTTCCTCTATTAGGACAGGCATCTGTCGATTGATAGAGCATAACAAGTGTAAGCACTAAAGCTATTCGTTTTGTCAAGTTTAGAATTTTTTTCATACTCAATAGTGTTTAAAAATTAAGGTTGATTAGTTTATTTTATAATAGAAAGTTTTTTAAGTTCCTGGTTGCCTTTCACATCAGATAGTCTAAGAATATAACTACCTGTAGCTAGATCCGACACATCGAGCTTTATCTCGCTATTCAAATCAAATTTATCGCTGACATTTTTCACGATTCTACCGTCCATACTTAGCAGTTCCAAAGTATAGTTTTGCTGATTTGCCTGTGTATACTTCACAGTAAATACATCGGTTGTAGGATTCGGGAATACGGTAATGCCATCTAGTTGAGCTACTTGTATACCCACAGGCTTTTTGCTAAGATCAATAGATTTTGTTATGGTAACGGAAGAGTCACAAGAGTTCTTAACTGTGAGTTTAACGGTATATTGTTTTCTATCTTTATAAATATGAGTAGGATGTTTGTCAGTAGAGGTGCTATCATCACCAAATTCCCAGTAATAACTTACAGCATTCGTGCTTTTATTAGAGAATGAAGCAAAATTACCAGACCAATTCGCAATAAATTCAGGAGTAGGGATAGTGTCAAAGGTCACTCTTACGGCATCAGACTTAGAGCCACAGGCATTAGAGACTTTTACCCAATACGTTCCTGTCTTATCAGCCGTGATACTAAGACCTGTCTCAGTAGTAGACCATAGAACATCAATGCCACTTCCTGGATTTGTAATACTCAGAGTAGTAGGCTCGCAAACTACCATATCACTTGGCAAATCCACATCCGGAACATCTGCAGTATAAATGATATTTTTTGAAACCGTCTTATTGCCGCATGGTCCTGTGACAGTCAGCGTATAGGTATTCGTACCTGGTGTAGGTATAACGGTGATTTTATTGACATTAAATCCATTGCTCCATGCATAGGTCGTCCAACCTGTATTAGCAGTAATAGTTATAGGGTCATTTTTACAGGTCACTATATCATCCCCTAAGTCCAATGGAGGATTAGAGTTAATAGTCACCTTGACAGTATCCATATATGAACATGTGGTATTCACCTGTGTTACAGTTAGTACATAGTCATTTGATTCCGTCACCTTAATATTATTGGTCGTTCCACCATTACTCCATCTATACTCTAGGAGCGGGTCTGCAGCTATACCAAGGGTATAAGGGTTTGTACAGGTAGTCACATCGCTTCCTAAATTTGGTTTAGTCAAACTGGATAGCGCAGCTATCAAGGTATCTGAACTCTTACAACCATAAGGATTCGAAATATCGGTCACCTCTACAAAAATCTTATTGACCCCATTCTGCGAAACTGTACGTGTAGGAAGGCTCGTACCATTATCCCATAAATAGGCATAACTGCCCGGGTTTGGTGCTTTTATAGTGATAGGCGCACTATTGCATGCAAAAGTATCTCTTCCTAAAAATGCATTCGGACTTTGAACGGTGCTTACTATGATGGTGTCTTTGTATCCACAGGATGTATTCGTATTAAATACATCTACAGTGTATTGTCCAGGAGCCTGTACCTCAATCGATGGATCTAAAGAACCTGTGCTCCATGTATGATTGAATCCTTCATTAGAAAAACCAGATTTAAGTTTGACTTTTTTCCCAGAACATATTGTCGTATCATTACCTATATTAAAAATAGGAGATGTACGCACTTGAACTTTTGAAGAATCTGTTGATTTACAACCTTCGGGACTAGTTATTGTTACTTTATAGACCCCAGAATTGGTCACCTGTATCGTTCTTCCTGTACTACCATCATGCCATTTATAGCTAGACCCAGCATTATTAGCATCTAAAAAGACAGTAGGAAATTGACAGAAAAAAGTATCCTTATATAAAGTTTTCAGAGGAGCATTGACACTGCCGAGATAAACAGAGTTCACTGGCACCACTGGACTGGAACAGGCATCGTAGGTGACATCCCAGTCAAAGAAATAATTGTATCGTGGAGGTGTAAAGGTATTCGTATTTCCAGTAATACTAATAACACCAGGTATCATCTGCGGAAAACTAGAAAATCCATTGATAGAAAAAGGCTGACCAGAGGTAGAATTCATAAGCATTCTATAGCCTGTACCTATTGGTAGATCAATATTTAATGGTACAACTACATCTGTATTGGCTGTCAATATGAGGAAGCTAGTCGTTTGTAATACAGCATTTGATGGGCTTCTGATTTCGATAGCTGCTACACCAGCCTGTGTAAATCTTGCCTTGACCGAATTGATGCGAACTCTATTTCTCAATACATTAAACAATAAGCCCTGACCCACCGAACTAAAATCTGTAATAGACGGAGTCAATGCCGTTGGTCCCACCTTACCATTAAAGGTATAGACTGATTTTGCATATCGTATGGAAGAGGCTGTCGGATTATTTACCACGATACTATTTCCAGTAGCAATTTCATTTAATGCACCGGCATCGGTGTACCAGCGAGTCATAAATGGAGGATTGGATGCAGCCGTAAAAGTAGTAAAGTCAGACCCCACACAGACAGTATCGTCTATCGGTGTCAAATTCGGCGGTGTAGGATGACTGATGATAGTCATTACTTGCGTATCATTTCGTTTATTCGTATCCAGGGTATTCTGATGCCATACTCGAATAACTTTAGTACCATTACCTGCTAGATTTGCCTGAGCAGAAAAAGTATAAGCAGCCGTAGCTCCCGGTGCTAAGCTAGCAAAATTCTCGGTAACCGGTGTACCACCATTGACGGAATAACTCACCGTGACAGGATTCATAGTTTTGTGACCTATATTGGTTGCTTTAAAGTTAATATTCGTATTTCCTAGATCACAGCCATCTGCCAGACCTGTTATGGAATCCATTTTGATATCATTGGAGTCGCGGATGATATCAACGAGATATTCTTCCACCTCTCCCCAAAAACTTGCTGAACATGGAGTGGTTGGTGGGGTGCCTCCTAGAGCATCTAAACTCATGCGCATACCTGTAATACCGAGGGGATTAGTTAAAGGTATTTGTAAAGTTTTTTCAACTGTTGCTACTGAACCAGAACCTCCGAAAACAAAACCACCTGTTATAGCCTCAGCCGCGTCAAATGCCCCACTTCTATTTAAATCGATCCAACAAGTAGCAGCTGAATTTGAATTAGGACTGCAACTTTTATTTTTAATCCTTACCTTCAATAGCTCGCCAGCTCTAACTTTTGGGATGGGTAAAGTACGATAGTCCGTATAGGTTTCACAAGTACCTGTTGTATTTGAAGTATTTGTAGTAGAAACTTCTACCGTTTCAATGCTACCCCAATTTGTAGTATTTGTTGAAGCATTAGGATTACAATAGCACAGGTAAAAAGGATTTAAGGTATCGCGAAATACGGGCGTCGTATCTCGCAGAGAGCCACAGGTAGCAATACAGCGTATAAATTCATTAGTAGCTCCATGTGTTCTAGCTAGCATGGTAGTATTATTTCCCGCTACATTAGTGTAACCAGTAGTAGGCGACGTAGTTGATATTTGCCATTGATAGGTGATATTATTCGCTGGGATGTAACCATCTAAATAGTAGAATTTTGTATCCCCATTGCAAGACCCAGAACTACCTATAATGTTCCCAACTTCAGGAGTACCTGTACATGATACCAATTGATAAAATTCAATACTCCCTATAAAGTCAATAAATGGGTTACTAGCACCACTAGCAGTGGGTGAACCCCACCATCCGACACTATCGCCTGTCATCAAATCTACTCCCCCATTCGAACTGGTAGTAACACCTACCGATGGAAAAAATATGGAACTTCTCACATTGTTTGTTGCATCAGTATTCGTGATCCATATTCTATAAGTCGCCCCAGCAGGAATATCTATCGCCAAATTAGATAAGACAGGATATAATGTATTGAAACATTGATTATGCACAAAAGTTCCAGCAGAAGTCCAACCATTCCCTGCATTAATATTACCCGGAGCCGAATTATTAGCTGTATTCTTAAATGAGACTGTGTAGGTATGGTTTTGTGGATTTCTAGTTACACTATTCATTGCGTTAATCCTAAATAATCGGATAGTGTATGAATTATTATTTTTAACCCAAAACTGTATACCATGAGACCCACCACCACCTAGAGAACCACTGGGTGTGAGCGTGGTGGCAACTGTAGTCTGGCACAAAGCCTCACTGCCAAATAGTATACCCAATACTAAAAAGTATAAATGTTTCATAAATAGATATTTTTTACCATTGACAAAGATACGAATAATCTCCATTTTTTGCTATTTTTATTTCATTATTTTGCAATATACTGTGGATAAATTCCAATCGATATTTTAATAATTATTTTTTCTAAAACAAAGATGAGGCAAAAATCAATGAAAAAATAAAAGAAAAATGAGGTTTTGTTAGACGTTTTTTTCATTATACTTTTTGAAAGTTATGACTTTCAGAAAGTATAATGAAAAATTTCAAATCCTATGAGCCTTGTAAAAAAGAGAAAAGAAGGGAGATTAATGGGGCTCGAACCCACGACCCTCGGAACCACAATCCGATGCTCTAACCAACTGAGCTATAACCTCCGTTTTTATTTTAATCCGGCTATTTACCCTTCGGAACCATCCCGCACCTGCGGGACTCTAACCAACTGAGCTATAACCTCCGTTTTTATTTTAATTCGGTTATTTACCCCTCGGAACCATCCCGCACCTGCGGGACTCTAACCAACTGAGCTATAACCTCTGTTTTTATTTTAATTCGGCTATTTACCCCTTCGGAACCATCCCGCACCTGCGGGACTCTAACCAACTGAGCTATAACCTCCGTTTTTATTTTAATTCGGTTATTTACCCCTTCGGAACCATCCCGCACCTGCGGGACTCTAACCAACTGAGCTATAACTTCCGTTTTTATTTTAATTTGGCTATTTACCCCTCGGAACCATCCCGCACCTGCGGGACTCTAACCAACTGAGCTATAACCTCCGTTTTTATTTTAATTCGGCTATTTACCCCTTCGGAACCATCCCGCACCTGCGGGACTCTAACCAACTGAGCTATAACCTCCATAAATTAATTTAAGTGAAAAGTTTTAAGTGGTAAGTAAATAACCCTTCACTAAATTTTGGAGCGCAAATGTAATTAATAATTATTAATTACTAATTATTAATTGAGTTAAAATTCACAATTCCTCGGCGTACGTGCGAAAGGTATTACATCTCGGATATTACTCATACCTGTGACAAACATAACCAAACGTTCAAAACCTAAACCGAAACCTGCATGTGGATTAGTCCCAAATCTGCGTGTATCAAGATACCACTCCATCTCGTGCTGAGGTATGTGAAACTCTTCCATTTTTTTAATTAATACATCAAGGCGTTCTTCACGCTGCGAACCACCTACCATTTCGCCTATACCAGGGAATAAGATATCCATAGCAGCCACAGTTTTTCCATCATCATTGACACGCATATAGAAGGCTTTGATTTCCTTTGGATAATTTATAAGAATGACAGGTTTTTGAAAATGCTTTTCTACTAAATAGCGCTCATGTTCGCTCTGCAGATCTGCTCCAAAATCTGTGATCGGAAACTGAAACTTACCTTTTTTGTTAGGGGAAGAGTTTTTGAGAATTTCTATTGCTTCGGTATAGGTCAATCTTTCATATTCATTATCTACACAGAATTTCAATTTTTCTATCAAAGGCATAGGACTTCTCTCCTGCTGAGGTTTTTGCTTTTCTTCAGTTTCCAGTCGTTCATGTAAAAATTGTAAATCATCTGTACATTGGTCGAGAGCGTATTGAATACAATATTTTAAAAGCCCTTCCGCCAAATCCATATCTCCGTGAATATCCATAAATGCTACTTCGGGTTCTATCATCCAGAACTCTGCTAAATGTCTTGCAGTATTGCTATTCTCCGCACGAAACGTAGGTCCAAAAGTATACACCTTGCCTAGACCCATAGCCGCTAATTCTGCTTGTAGCTGACCAGAAACACTAAGGCTAGCCTTCTTTGCGAAAAAATCTTGGGAGTAATCTACTTTACCAGATTCATTCCTAGGTAAATTTTCAATATTCAAATTGGTCACCTGAAACATTTCACCTGCGCCTTCAGCATCAGATGCGGTGATAATAGGCGCATGCAAATAGAAGAATCCCTTTTCATCAAAATACTTATGGATAGCAATGGCCAGATGATGACGAACTCTAAACACTGCGCTAAACAATTGTGTTCTAAATCGTAGATGAGCATTCTCTCTCAAAAATTCTAAACTATGCTTCTTAGGTTGCATAGGATATTTCTCGGGATCTGAATCTCCGAGAACATTTACATCTTTGGCGATTAACTCAAGTGCCTGACCACTTCCCTGTGAGGCTTTTAGTTGACCCTTTACATGTAAAGCGGCACCTGTGGTGATGCGCTTTAATAAGGATTCATCTGTTTGATTAAAGTCTACCACTACTTGTAAGTTATGAATCGTAGAGCCATCATTAAGGGAAATAAACTGATTATTTCGAAATGTTCGCACCCAACCTTTAACTTCTATCTCACTACCTACAACTCCTGTGGCTAAAATGGACTTAATCTCTAATAACATATAATTTAAAATATATGCAAATGTAAGAAAAAGATGGAAACTTTACCGACTAGGATATGAATCTAGCGAATAATTGTAAAACTTGCTACTCCCTGATTTCCCTTTAACTGAGGGCGACTAGATAGGATGTAATAAACTCCAGTGGGTACTTTAAAACCATTTAATGAGCGAGTATCCCAGGTAACCCGGCTGCCATTGGCATGTCCCTGATACATGACATTACCTATGACATCTACGATTTTAAAATAAGCCCCATCTGCCAACCCATCAATAGTGATTAAGCCTTCGAAATCTCTTGGCACAGGATTGGGGATAACTCGATATGGGGAAATTCCTTCATTGATTTCTGCTGAACTGCTCTGTCCCATATAAGAAAGCAAGCCTACCTCGGTAGTAAAAAAAACTTCTCCATTCTGAGGCAGTACCAGAATATCATGCACAGATTTTACTGAAAAAGGGCTATTCAGTTTGTTTAATCGTATAAATTCATCACTCAAATACTCGTTGTTGTAAAAAATTCCATCAGAGGTTCCTATCCACATTCTATTTCCCGGATCTATAGCCATAGCAGTCACTGCAGTATTGAGGAATACACACTCTGTATACACCGTAGTATCATTCGGATTGGAGATTTGTTGTATAGGTATAGACATTCTGCATTCTCTTTCTGGATTATAAGTGCAGGTCGTCATCATCCCAACACCTTTCTCAGATCCTATCCATAAATTATTGTCCTTATCTACTGCTCCACAATAAGGTACCTTTATATCGAGCTTACAATTCTTATCTGCTATCTCTGTGTATTGTCTAACAATATCATCCGTAGTATCATTGATATCCATTTCATTAAATAATATAACCCCTTCATTTCTAGTCAGAAGCCATTTATTTCCAGTTTGATCAATAATAATTCGATAGATAGCATCTGTATTCGTGACAGAAGAAATTTTAAACCTCAACCACTTACCTTCTTTGGTCAAGCATTTTAATGGATTTGGGCTTTCATTATTAGCTATCCATATAGATTGGTCTAAGGGATTCAAGACCATGTCGCTAATTCTATAGATACTATCTTTGGTTTCCAAAGTGGAATTTCTTTTATTATATTTAATTATAGGTTGCCCCGATTTCTCAAATGCTACCCCTCCTCTGACAAAGGCTCGATACTTACCCCCATCTCGCTCTATGGTTGCTATCTCATTCGTGCAGTCTGAAAGAGAATCAAACCAAATTCCATTATTTATCCATATATACTGACCATTAGACCAGTCGGCAGGACCATAAGTAAAGTGACCATCCTTGTTTTGAGAAGCATCGAGATTTCTAGCCATTATTCCTAGATTGACGTATAGTTTATTGTTTTGATAACTCATTCGAAATGGATTATCCCATGGATAGTCGTTTAATCTATTCTTTTTTAAATCGGTTCCATTCCCATTTTCGAAAAAACCAAACCCTGTAAAATAATACTTACCATCAACTTCTTGTATATCGTTTAAATGTTCCCCTTTGGTAGTTTTTATCAATTCTATATTGACCCCATCCAATTTTAATACCTTGGAAGAATGAAGCGAATAATCCGCACGCAGTGAATCATAGATTAGAAAAATATGATTACCAATAGTACGTAACTGTTTCATTACCCTCAAAGTATCCTTAGTTATTATGGTATTTGAGCTGGTTCCATCAAATTCTACCAAGGTATACTTTGACATCCAAAATAGCTTATTTGATAGTAGCCCAGACCGCATAAATGTATCGTTAGGGATAATGCTTAAAGGATTTGACCAGTTTGCAAAGTCCTTCAAATTGATAGCAGGCTTTATTTCACCTACCTTAATTCCAAGATCAGTGGATGCATAAATTTTATTATCCTTTATTTCCATGGTGTGCACAGCTAGATTTTGTCCACCAGGTCCTATGATATAACTATCTTCGATTTCATTACGATCATAATTATAAACTATAAGTCCTAGTTTGGAACAAAAATAGGCTCTATCTCTATAAAACTTAATCTGGGTAATAGTCTTATCAGCTACGACTAATTTGTTATAGACATCGAAGTTGGATGTAATGATTCTTCGTCCATTTTGGAAACTAATAATATCCATCATGGAATTTTCATAGACGATAAATAATTTCTTTGCCTTTTCTCCGTAGGCAATTGTAGAAATAGCATAATCGGCCAGTCCATTGGTTCGATCAAGGTTGGCTACCTCCAGTGGATTTACCTTTAGATCAAATAAAAGACGCTTAGCATTCACTATAAGGTTTTTATCTACCTTTTCTAGTTCCAGAAATTCACTTCTATTGGCATAATACCGCCATGTACCCACTTCCCGGAACTGACCAAAAAGTGACGGACATAACAATATATATATATATAGTAAAAAACTTGAGCGCAGCTGCATCGTTTTGAATTAGTCTAACGCACTCTTAACGTATAAAATCAAAAAATAGTTTAAGCTAAGACACCTCTAGATATGACTATTTTCTGAATTTCAGAAGTACCTTCATAAATTTGAGTAATCTTGGCATCACGCATCAATCGCTCTACATGGTATTCTTTGACATAACCATAACCACCATGTATCTGCACGGCTTCTACGGTTTGTTCCATAGCTACTTTACTGGCATACAGCTTCGCCATAGCAGACGCTTGTGAATAATCCTTACCTTCATCTTTTAACTTAGCGGCTTTATAGACTAATAGTTTAGCAGCCTCAATTTCGGTAGCCATATCTGCTAATTTGAATTGTATAGCTTGAAGTTTAGAAATTTTATCACCGAATGCACTTCTTTCTTTCGCATAGGCTACTGAACGCTCGAATGCCCCCATAGCTATACCTAGTGCTTGAGCTGCGATACCAATGCGTCCTCCATTTAAGGTAGACATAGCAAATTTGAATCCAAATCCATCTTCTCCTATTCTATTGGCTTTCGGAACTTTTACATCGTTAAATAGCAGTGTATTCGTATCACTTGATCTTATTCCAAGTTTATTTTCTTTAGGACCTACTACAAAACCTTCCATTCCTTTTTCAACTATCAACACATTGATTCCTTTATGTTTCAATTCAGGATTCGTCTGAGCTATCACCAGATAAGTAGAGGCTTGTGTTCCATTAGTGATCCAATTTTTTGTACCATTGAGAAGATAGTAGTCTCCCATATCCACGGCTGTCGTTTTCTGGCTCGTAGCATCACTACCAGCCTCCGGCTCAGACAAACAAAAAGCTCCGAGCTTTTCGCCACTAGCTAATGGTTTGAGATATTTCTCTTTTTGTTCTTCATTGCCATATTTTTCCAGTCCATAGCACACGAGTGAATTATTGACACTCATAGCCACTGAGCATGAATTATCTATTTTCGAAATTTCTGTCATGGCAATAACATACGATAGAGAATCCATACCTGAACCTCCATATTTTGGATCTACCATCATACCCATAAGACCTAGTTCTCCCATTTTTTTTAGATACTCGGTGGCCATGATTTGGTGTTCGTCTCGCTCTATAACGCCAGGTAAAAGTTCGTTCACAGCGAAGTCTCTCGCCATTTTCTCTATCATTAAATGCTCTTCGCTCAATTCGAAATTCATATCAAAAAAATAATTAATTTGTACCTGACAAATATATGTAAAAAAACTTATTCTAAATTCTAATCAATCAACGAAGTTAAATAAGATAAAAATTAAAATAAACGAAAATTTTATTTAGAATCTCTCTAAATAGCCTTATATTTGCCCCTAATGACTTTAAACGAAATCCCAGTCGGCGAATCTGCTATTATCAAGTCTTTATTGAACAACGAGTTTATGTTAAAGCTGGTTGAGATTGGTTTTTATGAAAATAAAATGCTGACCGTAGAGGCTAAGTCTATTGGAAATGATCCTATCTGTGTAAGCCTAGGCAATAGTAAAATAATGCTGAGAGAAAAAGAGGCCAAAGGAGTGGTGGTGAGACGCTGTGAAAATGTGGAGATATGATGATTCATTTGAAAATTAGTCAATTTGAAAATGTTTTTTTATCCTACTGTGACTGACTACTTATAACTGACCACTATTAAACTGTGACGGAAATAAAAAAAATACTTCTTATTGGCAATCCTAATTCAGGGAAATCCTCCTTGTTCAATCAGTTGACGGGAATATTTCAAAAAGTGGCGAACTATCCTGGAGTAACCACTGAAAAGAAATCAGGCAAGCTAAAAATCAATGAACAGGAGTATGAGTTGATTGATTTACCTGGTTGCTATTCTCTTTATCCAAATTCCATAGATGAAAAAGTAGTCATTGATGAATTGATAAATCATCACAGCGAGCTCATCATCTTTGTAGCAGATGCTAGTAATTTACAGCGAAGCCTCTTATTATACACCCAAGTTGCAGACTGTTATTTGCCGAATATTGTAGTGATTAATATGGTCGATGAACTCCAACGAAAAGGTGAAATAATAGATGCCGATTTCTTAAGTAAAGAACTAGGAGTACCAGTTTTTTTAACCAATTCAAAACAAGGAGTAGGAATCGATAAAATCAAAGATTTTATTAGCAAACAAAACTTCAAGGCGTCGAGTAGTTTCTTTGGAAATGCCGAATTATTTGAAAACAAAACCAATGATAATGCCTTGAACTACAGAGAATGGCAACAGTATGTCTATGAAACACCAAATAATGCCATCATAGAAAACACTAAACGTAAAGAAATAATATTTCGATACAATAAAATTGAGAGTATTCTGCAATTAACTACCAAAAAGACATCGAAAGCTTTCCAAAGAATTAAATGGACAGATAAAATTGATAAATGGGTGATACACCCAATACTCGGATATTTGATTCTTTTCATCATTTTATTTATTGTATTTCAAACCTTATTCACCATTGCAGCCTATCCCATGGAATGGCTAGATATGCTATTTGGATTTATCTCTGCTAGCCTAAATCAATTTGAAAATCCGAAGTGGTTTATTGAATTCTTAGCGGAAGCTGTTGTCCCTGGAATTGGTGGTGTTCTCATTTTTATACCGCAAATAGCTCTACTTTTCTTTCTTAACACCTTCCTTGAAGAAAGTGGGTATATGGCAAGAATTGTTTTTCTTATGGATAAGTTTATGAGACGATTCGGATTGAGTGGCAAAAGTATTCTGCCCCTCCTTTCTGGTAACGCTTGCGCTATTCCAGCTATTGCTTCTACAAAAGCTATTCCTACTCAAAAAGAAAGGTTGATAACCATATTAAGCATACCATTTATGACTTGTTCGGCACGCTTGCCAGTATATGCTCTACTTATATCTATTACTATTCCATTAAAATATCAGGGTATTTCGTTATTGGGTCTATATATATTGGGTATTGTGTTCGCCTTAGTTTTTGCTTGGGCTCTCGATAAATTAATTGATACCAAAGAGAAAAGTTTTTTAATTATGGAGCTACCTCCATATCGATTACCTTCGTTTAGAAATTTATTGACCAATATAAAAAATGCTGTAGTTCCATTTGTCAAAACTGCAGGGAAATTTATACTTTCTATTTCAATCTTGCTTTGGTTTTTAGGTTCCTTTCATTTCAATGATGAAAAAATAGAAAAGGTAACTATTGAGCACTCCGTTTTGTCCGATATCGGAAAAACGATAGAGCCTGCAATTAAGCCACTTGGTTATGATTGGAAAATAGGAATTGCATTACTATCTTCATTTGCAGCACGTGAGGTTTTTGTTTCTACCTTAGCTACATTATATCATATAGATTCAGAAGAGGATGGAACAATTTTTGAAAGTATAAAAGGTCAAAAAAATGCTACAACTAATGAACCAGTATATACTTTAGCAGTGGGTATATCTTTGCTTTTATTCTATGCATTTGCTCTTCAGTGTATGAGCACACTAGCAGCTATGAAGAAGGAGACAGGGAGCTGGAAATATCCTTTCATCTCTTTTTCAATTATGTTAACCTTAGCCTATTTAAGCGCTCTATTGGCATACAAAATTTTAAGCTAAACGAAGCTTAGTTAAAGTATTTAAATGATAGCTGAATATTAAAGAATGACTATCAACTTATACCGACGATACATTGAAAATAGTCCAATAATAGTTGTTAGATTTCAATGTATGTCGGTATTATACCAAAATCATTTGGACCATATTTAAATTATAAATGGTATTATATCAAAATACGGCTCAATTCTATGATGGTGGAAACAATAGAAATCTCAAAGAAGATATTTCATTCTATGAACATTATATTCAAAAAGGTAGCCGTATACTCGATGTAGGGTGTGGAACGGGAAGAGTCGCTTTGGCGCTAGCCCATTTGCCTATTGAAATTATAGGGATAGACTATTCTCAAGCTATGCTGCACATATTTCGTGAGAAAGTAGAAGGTAAGGAGTTTACAGCTAAAATTGAATTTCAATTAGCCAACATGGTACAGTTTGATTTAAACCAAAAATTCAATTTAGTCATTTTTCCCTTTCGAGTATTTCAAGCCTTAACAAGTATAGGAGATAAAATTAGATGTCTACAAACTATTAAAAACCACTTAGCAGAAAATGGTAGAATCATTATCAATGCATTTGATCCCAATTTTGAAATATTAAATGATAATAAGAACAAAAGAAGCTTGGATTATGAATACTTCGACCCCAACCTATTATCTACTGTACAAAGATATTCCGAGATAGAATGGGTTGATTTTGAAAGACAAATTCTAAGAACAAAATATGAATTCGAGGTAACTAATCTAGAAGGTGAATTAAGCCAATTTCACGAACATATTGAACTAGGATTCATGACCAAACAGCAAATGGATGAGCTTTTTCTTGAAAATAACTTAGACATAGAGAAATTATATAATTGGTGGGATTTCAGTCCGTATCAAGAAGGAGTTAAAAGAGAATTAATTTATGTTTTGAAAACAATCGAATAGCTTTTTCCACATATTTTCTACAATACTGCTAAAAATAATGTTGATAAGCTAGATTTTATTGCTTCTTAGTTAAATTTTTATCGAAATATTCCTACTATTGCCTAAAATAATAGATAGAATAAGAACTATCTTACTAATGCTGCTCTTTTGAAGCATGGCATACATAAAATTAATTTAGATATAAGGTGAAATTAAAGCGTTTAGAGGTTAAGGGATTTAAAAGTTTTGCGGATAAAACTACCGTACACTTCAATGATAATATTACTGGAATAGTAGGTCCGAATGGCTGTGGTAAATCCAATATAGTAGATGCTATCAGATGGGTATTAGGCGAGCAGAAAACATCTCAGCTCAGATTAGAAAAAATGGATAATGTTCTGTTTAATGGAACGAAATCAAGAAAGTCAAGTGGGCTAGCCGAAGTTTCGCTGTCATTTGATAATACGAAGAATATTCTTACCACAGAGTTCCAGGAAGTGACCATTACTAGACGTCTCTATCGCACTGGTGAGAGCGAATACAGAATCAACGATGTCACATGTAGATTAAAAGATATTCATAATCTATTTATCGACTCTGGTATTGGTAGTGATAGCTATGCTATTATCGAACTAGGTATGGTTGATGAAATTTTACAAAATAAAGAGCAATCCAGAAAGCGACTCTTTGAACAAGCATCGAGCATCAGTAAGTATAAAATCCGAAAGAAAGAATCTTTGCAGAAGTTGAAAGCGACAGAAGAAAATCTCGAAAGATTAAAGGATATTCTAGCTGAGATCGAATCCAATATGAAAACATTAGAGACTCAAGCCAAACGAGCAGAGCGATACTATCAAATCAAAGAGGAATACAAGACGTATTCTTTAGAATCTATCAAGTATCAAGTTAGTAATTATAAAACGAGCTATAATACTCTATTTGCCGATAAGCAAAAAGAACAAGACAAAAAGAATGAGATAGAAACAATGATACAGTCTCGAGATGCGGAGACCCAGAAACTGAAACTAGAACTTGTCACCAAAGAGACAAGACTGACTGAAGTGCAGAAAAAAGTCAATGATCTTATAGGAGGAATAGGTAGAAATGAAAATGAACGCAACCTTCTTCGTGAGCAGATATCGAATCTTTCAAAAAATAATGAGCAGATAAAAATTCAGATTCAAGAAGCACAATCGGAAATTGAACGCGTCAATATATCTCTTAGAGAGCTCAATGATGTCGTGGCAAAGTCTCAAGAAAAGTTTAATTCTGTAGAGATAGAAAGAAAGGCTATACAAGAAGAATTAGATGCCAATGAAAAAACATTTTTGGAAAATAAATCTGTGGTAGATCAAGACAAGAATCTTTTCACAGAAACACAGAAACAGGTGTATGAGTTAGATAAGAATAAATCTGTACTACAGTCTCAAATTTTACTAGCAGAGGAAAATAGATTAAAAATTGAAAATGAATATGAAGGGCTGTATTTAGAAAGAGAAACGCTCGACAATGCTTTCAATCTCATCACGCAATCAAAGGATAATTTAGAGTCAGAACTTCAAAAATTGACTCAAGAAGAAGAAGTCAATAAAACAACGATTGAAGAAAAAAATGAACAGGTCAATCAGAAAAAGATAGAGCTCAATCAGGTTCATAGAAAAAATGATAGCAAGAAAAACGAATATAACCTTCTGAAATCAATGATTGACAATCTAGAAGGATTTCCAGAAAGTATTAAATTTCTTAAGAAAAATGTATCTCTCTTTGAACATAAAAATGTTTTCTCTGACCTCATAGTATGCGAAGAGAAATATAAGATAGCCATAGAGGGATTGATAACCGGATATGGCAATTATTTTATTGTAGATACACTATTCGACGCCCAACTTTCAATTCGCAAATTAAAAGAACAGAATGCAGGTAAAGTAGGCTTATTTGTCATGGAATTGGTCAAAAAAATATCTACACCTTCTCCAAAATCATTTAAGAACTTGATTCCGGCTGCAGAGGTTGTAAAACTAGATAAACAATATGAGGCTTTAGCTTCCTATTTATTTCATAATATTTATTTCGCAGAAAATATCGAAGAACTGAACCTAGCCGAATTTGAAAATGAAAATATCAAGATCATTGATCTACAAGGAACAGCCATTTTGGATAAACATGCTTTGTACGGAGGTTCTGCCAGTTTATTTGATGGTGCCCAAGTAGGAAGAAGTAGAAATCTAGAAGCATTAAATGCCGAAATCATAGAACTGGACAAAGAAGTAGCAATAGTCGAAAAGCAACACAATACCTTGCTCAAAGAAATAGAAGATCTCAAAACCAAAACCAAGGTTAAAGAAATAGAAGAATTGCAAGCAAAGTTTTCTAGTGTCAAAGATGAGTTTGCTAAAAAATCGGTAATGGTAGAGCAAACCAAAACAAGACTCATGCATATAGAGGAGAAAAGAGTAGAATTAGCTGATAGTAAAATATCAAATGAAGCAGCTCTTCAGAAGATAGAACTAGAACATAAAGAGCTAGTAAATAGTCTTGATGTGCTGAAAGATAAGAACGATCAAAACCAATTAGCATTAGAAGCCTATCTGGCCAAATACAATGAAATAAAAGAAAAGGCAAATAAAATCGATGTGGAATACAATACGCTTCACATCACTATTATGCAGCAGAATCAGCAGATTTTATTCTTTACTAAACAGTTAGATACTTTAAATAATAACGTCATTCAATTTCAAAATAAAATTGAAAGTCAGTATAAAGAGGAGGCAGAAAAGACAGAATTGCTTTCCAAAATGGAAATGGATATTCTCTCCAATTATACCGAAAGAGATAGTCTAACATTAAGTGTACAAGAGGCGGAAAAAGATTATTTCACTTCTCGAAATCTAGTAGCAGAGCAGGAAAATGCTATTCGTGAGATCCAAAGTCAACTGACCCGCCAAACAGAAATCGTATATTCCTATGATTCAAAACTACAAGAAATGCGTATTCAATTACAGTCTATCAAAGAGCGATTGAAAATTGAATTCGAAATGGAATTAGATGAATTTATCAATTCAGACTTGACAGTATCTATACCTCAAGAAGAGGTAGAAACTAAATTAGCTCATTTTAAAAAGAGACTAGATACCTATGGAGAGATCAATCCTATGGCTATAGAGACCTACAACGAAATGAAAAAGCGCTATGACTTCTTAGTAGAGCAGAAAGAAGATGTACTGGCAGCTAAAAATGACTTATTAGAAACAATCAAGGAAATAGATGCGAATGCGAAGGAGCGTTTCTTAGAGTCTTTCGATAAAATCAGAGAGAATTTCATCAAAACCTTCCGCATCTTATTTACCGAAGATGACGATTGTGATTTGATACTTGTTGATCCTGAAAATCCTATTGATTCGGATATAGAGATTATAGCTAAGCCTAAAGGGAAGAAACCACTTACTATCAACCAGCTTTCGGGAGGTGAGAAGACACTCACGGCAACTGCTCTTCTCTTTTCGCTTTATCTCTTGAAGCCTGCACCATTCTGTATATTCGATGAGGTAGATGCACCTTTGGATGATACGAACATAGCTAAATTCAATAAAATCATTGAAGAGTTTTCTAAGAACTCACAATTCATTATCGTCACACACAATAAGCAAACGATGGCGAGTGTAGAAGTTCTCTATGGTGTCACCATGATAGAACAAGGTGTTAGTAGAGTAGTTCCTGTCGATTTTAGAACCTTGGCGGAGAGTGCGTAGTTCGATAGAAGAATCAAAATAATTATTCATCAATCATAACACTCCCTAAATCCTTATTCATAGCATTGTCCTCTTTATAAAAAATCTTCATTACTTTTCCATCTGGGAAATACCTTATCCATTCTCCATCTTTTTTCCCTTTGACAAAGTTTCCTACAAAAATAAGTTCACCTTTATCGTTAAAAAAATGCCATGCCCCTGTTTTTTTTCCAGAAGAATAATTGCCATAATATGACAATTTGCCATTATAATGAAACCCTCTAGCTCCTGCTAATTCTCTGTCAACGAAAGAATCAATTTCAGTCAAGTTTCCAAACTCATTATAATGAACCCAAATACTATCCTTTTTATCAATCACGAATTTCCCTTTTCCTTGAACAGAGTCATTATTAAACCAATATATCCAATAGCCATCTAGCTTGCCCAATGTAATATTACCAAGTGCTTTCTTTTTACCATTTTCATGGTATATTGTCCAAACCCCCTCTTCGAATCCATTAACGAATAGGCCTTCCGAGATCTTTACGCCCTTCTCTGACCATGTGCTGGATTCTCCATTCTTTTTACCATCAACATATATTGCCTTACGCTTAACATTACCATTATCATAAAAAGCAGTGAGAAGTCCATTTAATTTACCATTAGAATAAAACGATTCCTCAGACTTGTTACCATTCTCATAAAAAAACACAAAACTTCCTTCCTTAGTAGTCATTTTTTTATCACTATAAGCCCCTATCATTTGCAATACACCGCTCATAAAATAATCGTATGCCTCCCATTTGCCTTCCTCATTTTTAAACGCAATTCTATAATACGCAGCCTCTTCCCTAGTTTTGACCTCTTTCCAGTTCTTATCATACAAAACATTTATTGTGTCTTGAGAATAGAAATTCGATACAAAAAAACATTGCATACTTACAAAAAATAAAAGTCTCTTCATTCAGATATAGGTTTTTAGTTAATTAGCAAACTCTCACATAACTATTTAATAAAAAGAGAGTACCAAGTCCTTACTATGTAATAAAAATTTTGGACTACTTTTTAAAATAAAATACTGTTGGTAGCTCATTGGCTATTTTCTCTTTTTCATTGCAAGTTTCAACCAATTCTAGTGGTGTCAAAATTGATTTATTAGTACTATAATTATATAAAATTTCAATTCTATTCGCGCTCAATTGTCTTGTCCTTTTAATAATAGTATAGCTCGAAGTTACCCATTTTTTATAATCATCCATTATCAAAATCTCCTTAGGGAAATTAAAGATATATTCATACTCCATCTCAAACGGGTAAGGCAATCCATAATTATTCTTTCTTTTACTACAATCATAATCATTTAACAATTGATAAACAGAAAGCGGCTCAAAATGATAATACCAATGACCAGATAATCCAGAAGACTTCAACTCATTACCATCTTTCCAGACTTTATCAAGTGAAAACTTATATTTGCAGGTAATTTCATTTTTATCAATGCTATCTATATAATTTGGGGCTTCAAGTTCTTGAATTCCAGTATACTTAAGTCTTAATTCTTTTGAAATTAAATCTGTCGCATCATCTTTTGGCTGCAATTGAATATACATTCTTCTCATATCAGCATTAAGACCAAAGCGTTTCGATTGCATTTCCAATATTACTGGATCCATGAATGACTTAATAAAAAATTCATCCTTAAAATATGTTCTATCATTTTTTTTCGAACTCATTGAAATTAGACTATCAGATTCCAAGCCAACAACCAAGACTTTGCCATAATCAAATATTCCAGTACGCCTAAAGTCTCCCCCCTGTTGAGATATTGTTGGATCTATATAATAAACTGTATCATTAAATTCAAATCTTACAATACAATGATCAAAAACCTGATTGGATGGAGGTAGATTGGCTAGTTCTTTAACAAAAGTTGTGTTCACAAGCACAGGATAAGATTTTTCTATTCCAATATGTCTGAGTAAATGTACGAATAAATTTGATTTGTCCTTACAATCGCCAAATCGCCTTTTCACAACGGTATCAGGGTGAAAAGGTTTTATACTCCCTATTCCTGATTCTATTCCCATGTATCGAATTTCATCTTGTACATAGTTTAATAATTTATTTATCTTATTCTCTTGTGATTCGGTTCCATCAAACAATTCCTTAAAGACAATGTCAAGGTGAGGTTTATCATTTACATTAAAAACATTTTTTGCCCATTCCCCTACTTCTCTCCAGCTATTAATACTAGATACGGTGAAATAACCACATGGAATGAAACCTGGCGGTAGATTATTTTCTAAATCAAGTTTTTTTGTATTCCTCTTCATTAATTCAAGTATTTTATAATTACCTTCAACCTTAGAGGATAAAACTTGAGCACTATCACAACGAGTGCAATCATATTTATATTCTTTATCAGAATTGTACAGCACTCTGATACTAAAAAAATCTATCTTAAAATCGTCCTCTAATAGCATGAATAAAAACTTCTCGTCGTTGAAAATAGGATTAATGCCATAAGTAGAGTATCCAAAGTCAATAACATCATCCTTCCTTATATCATCTAAGTTGCTATATACAGTTATTTTTCCATAGTATAATCCATCTGCCAATTTATCCTCGTTGTTTAAGATTTTGAACGATAAATCTTGAGTTCTATCAATTTTTTTCCCCTTTCGCCAGATATATAAATGATGAATTTTTAACTTCTCGTAAGACGTATCTATTGCAACAGTAAGTTGAGAAGCTTCAGTAATTCCTGAATATGAAACAACCTTTATTGCTTTATGTGTATAAGCAATATTCTCACTCAAATTAAATTGCAAGTCTGAAACGGCTAGATTGTAACCATTACCACTAGTTTCTGCACTTAAAGTTTCCAGCGAAATGGTGTCTAGTTTAATTTCTTTTACCCAATTAGGAGTAGGTTCCTTAACATAGACCTGAGAATTTAACCTTGAAATAGCACTAATAATTGCAATAAATATACTGACATATCTCATAGAATTCTCTTGCTGATATTTTTAACTTACTAATTTTTTCCTTGCAATAATAAATTATAAATTCCTTCTATTCAATTCTTTCTCCAATAACAGCAACTCTCTACTCGTCTGCCCTTCTACAGAAGTATTTTCTTGTGCCCGACGAATAAGATAAGGAATCACTTCTTTCACTGGACCGAAAGGCATATACTTTGCCGTATTCATGCCTAAGGCTGAGAGATTGTAAGTGATATTATCACTCATGCCAAGTAGTTGAGAAGAATTGACATGTTTATGATTCAAGGGAATATTTTTCTCCATTAATAGTTCATAATACAATTTATTCGAAGCTTCATTGTGTGAAGCACAACATAGGGAAATAGTTGTTACATTCTCTACAGCATATCGTACAGCTCCATCGAATTCTCGATCTGAAGCTTCTTTAGTATTATTGATTGGAGATTTCTTGCCGAGTTTTACATAGTAATCGTTTTCTTTTTCTACATAAGCTCCACGAACTATTTTGGCTCCGAGGATATAACCCTTTGACAACGCCCGCTGGTGTGCTTTCTTAAAGTCCTCTAATTTATCACTGCGATACAACTGATAAGTATTGAAAATAAAGGCTTCATCTTTATTGTATTTCTCCATCATTTCATCGACCAGCTCATCGATACTATCCTGGAACCAGCTCTCCTCAGCATCTACATAGAGGTGCACATCACAGTCCACAGCTTCACTGCATAATTTATCTATGTATGACTTCGCTTGAAGATATTCCTGCTGTTCTGCTGGTGTCAATTCTTGCTTAGCTTGTAGCTTTACCCATACATCAGTGTGCGCGAAGCCAGTAAATTTCAAACACATAGCACGGACGGAAGGGTTTTCCTTAGCAAAATGAATTGCATTCAATGTTTTTTCATAGGTATCTCTATAACCAGAAGCATCTTCTAATCCTTCCACACTGTAATTCAGAAGAACTTCAATATTATTGTTCTTCAATCGGTTAATCAATGGAATGGACTCATCTAAAGACTCTCCGCCACAAAAATGAGAAAAAATAGTATTCTTGATGATTCCTTGAATAGGAAAGTTGAGCTTGAGCATAGAATGAATGACTGAATTGCCTATACTCACGAGCCAGTTTATACTCATCATTCTAAAGAGCCAATAGGCTTTGCGCAATTCACTATTAGATAAGTATGCATAAGCTACTTCTGTGTTTTCAAAGGAGATTTTGGGCTGGGGGTCGGACATCTAATTTTAAATTTTGAATTAAATTGAATGTAAAAACGAACAAACTTTATCTAAAATATCTTTCACCTTGTCATTAGACTCTGCTTGACAATATACGCGCAATACTGGTTCGGTGCCGCTGGCTCGAATCATCAATACACGCTCGCCTTCAAGGTGATATTTAAAGCCATCTATAGTTTCAGTCAGCTCTACAGGAATATTTGCAAGTGATTTTATCTCAGTGGTATTGCAATAATTCAGAATCGCTTGCTTTTTTTCTTCTGTCAATTTCAAATCATTTCTGCCATAAGAAAATGCGCCCACCACAGCGTTTATGTCCTCAATAAATTGCTCTAGGGTTTTACCCGTTCTGGCTAAATAATCGATTACGATAAGTGCATCCCAGATACCATCGCGCTCGGGTATATGACCTGCTACAGAAATACCTCCACTCTCTTCACCGCCTACAAGTACTCCACCTTCTTGGATAATTTCTGCGATATATTTAAACCCGATTTTAGTTACTTCGATAGGTAAGCCAAATGCCTCACACATCTTTTTAATCTTAGGTGAAACAGAGAATGCTACGACCACCTTACCACTCATCCCTTTATCCTTATGAAGAATATAGATTAGCATAAGAATAATCATATGTGCATCTATGTAATTACCATTTCTATCCATTAAGGCTATTCTATCAGCATCTCCATCATTGACAAAAGAAACATCGATGTCACCTTTTGATTTTAAAAATTCTGAAAAGTCTTTTAAATTTCCTGGAATAGGTTCAGGAGCTATATGATTAAAATTAGGATTCCATTCACAGTTAAAATGAACAGCATTCGGCAGTATGTCTGGAACAATGCTCTGCCCAGCCCCAAACATGGCATTATAGCCGATTTTTAATTGAGATTGATTAATTTTATCTAAATCAAAATAACTACGAACCCTTTCCAAATAAAGTGTTCTGAAATCTTTATACTCCAAAAATCCATTTGACTTTATCACATCTAAAGAAACCTCAGTATAATTATAGAACTCGGGAATCATATCTTCAACTTCCTGCACTTGACTAGGTGGTGTAGGTCCGCCAAAACTCGATTTGAGCTTATATCCATTATAAGAAGGTGGATTATGACTCGCCGTGACCATGACGCCTATATCTGCTTTATATTCATTGCAAGCCAGTGATAGCATAGGAGTAGTGCATATATTATCATAAAACACAACTTTGACGCCCTTTGAATACATGACTTGAATGATGGTTTCGGCAAACATATTTCCACCAAAACGGCAATCAAATCCCAATGCAAGAGTGGGTTTAGGATTTGATTTTAAAATAAAATCAGCTGTAGCTGCAGCTACCCGAGCTACATTGTCTACTGTGTAATCCTTAGCTATTATAGCCCTCCAACCATCTGTCCCAAACTTGATTTTATACATAATCTTCGTGTTACTTTTCTTAGAAATTCTATTTATAATTAAAGGTCAAATTTAAGGTTAAATGCTTACTTTTGAGAGATTTTTTAGGATGGAAAGCAATATAACTATAGGTCTAAGACGAAATATGATTGATGAGTTGACAGAAAGGCTTAAAGGCTATAAGATAAGCCATTGCGACAGGGTTCTAGAGGTCATGAGTCAAATTCCACGACATTTGTATGCGCCCATAGGATTCGAGCGTATGGCCTATGAAATAGCGCCTGTGCTGATAGACGAAGATCAAACTATGTCCTCACCGCTTACCGTTGCCTTGCAGACAATTGTGCTCAATCCTCAATCTAAAGATAGAATCTTAGAGATAGGAACTGGATCTGGCTATCAAGCGAGTGTATTAAGCAAGCTTTGCAAAGAAGTATATACATTAGAGCGCCATAAAATTTTACACGAAAAAGCTAAGTCTTTTTTCAAAAAGATGAAAATGAAAAATGTATTTCCTTTTTTGAAAGATGGATTTGAAGGCATGCCTAGTCAAGCACCATTTGACAAAATAATCATCACTTGTGGAGCAGATTTTGTACCTGAATCATTGCTTAGTCAGCTTAAAAAAGGAGGAGAAATGATTATTCCTCTTAATGATAATGACACAAATTATATGAAGCGTATTGTAAAACTGGAAGAAGGTGAATATTATGAAGAACGCTTTGAAGGATTTCAATTTGTGCCGATGCTGAAAGGAATTAACTAATAACTAATAGTGACTAACTAATAATTAAGTAAAATGGCTCAAATAGCAAATAGAGAAAAAATTGAGAGAATATTAGAGAGAATAGCCTACCAATTGGCGGAAAACTATTGTCATCGTAAGCATATCACCTTTGTGGGTGTTAAAGAAAGTGGCTATGTCTTAGCTCAAGAGGTAGAAAGTTACTTAAAGCCTATTCTCAACTTACCTACTGAGGTAGTAGCTTTAGAAATTGACAAAAAGAATCCTCAAACAAGTGACATCAAATTATCCAAAAATATCCAGGTAAAAGAGACAGCCATTATTTTAGTTGATGATGTCATTAATAGCGGCAAAACGCTTTTTTATGCTTTAAAACCATTTTTTGACATGAAAATAGATGCCCTTCATACCTTGATTTTAGTAGAACGAAAACATAAGCGATTTCCTATTGTCGCTGACCATGTAGGCATTTCACTCAATACCACTATGCTTGAAAAAATCGAAGTCAAAGTCAAAGGGAATAAAATTTCGAGTATAGAATTAGTATAATGAATACTTCGTGGTTTGAATCCTGGTTTAATAGTCCCTATTATCACATACTCTATCAACATAGAGACGACAAAGAGGCGGAGTTGTTTATAGAACACCTTTACCAGCTATTAAACATAAGACCTCAACATACTATCTTAGACCTAGCATGCGGTGCAGGAAGACATGCTATTTATATGGCATCCAAAGGAAATAATGTAATGGGTATAGATCTGGCTTCCAACTCTATCAAGGATGCCAATTTCAAGGCGAGAGAAAAAGGATTATCCGAAAAATTGCATTTTCAAGTAGAGGATATGCGTCATTTCGACTTAAATAGAACTTTTGATTTTATCTTTAATCTCTTTACATCTTTTGGCTATTTTGAAAATAAAGAAGATAATTTGAAGGTATTGAATTGCGCTAAAAAACATTTAAAGGAAAATGGCGTATTAGTTATCGATTACCTCAATAGTCAACTTGTGCGGGCAAAAGGAGAGGAATCCTACACCAAGACTATTTCGGGTATTGAATTTTCTATTCAAAAATATTTTGAAGACGATTTTGTGATAAAAGAAATAAAAATCAATGACCAAGAAACGATATTTCAATATAGAGAGCAGGTTCAGTTATTCGATGCCGCAGAAATTCAAGATATGCTAGAAAATATCGGGTTTCAAGTTATCCATCATTTTGGAGATTATCAATTAGAACAGTATAAAATAGATTCACTAAGAAGTATAATAGTGGCCAGAGTTTAGCTTATCCTATACCTTAAAAACTATTTTAATCTATCTAACAAAAGTTATTTTTTCTTGTATTATTCGCAAATAAACACACTAATTTTGCGTTGTATTCCTAAATACAGAATTATGAGAAATAGAAATTTACCTAACAAATTCATTATTTTACTTTGCATTTTATTCACGACTAGTCAGAATGTGATTAGCCAATGTAATGGATATAAAGCCCGGATAAAAAAAGTTTCCGATGGATTTTATAAAGATGACATAAAGCTTCAAGCTACTATTACGGGCGGATCTGGAAGCATCAACTTTGTAGAATGGTCTCCAATTGGCTATGGAATAACTATTGACTATAGAGGAGCAGGCACTCACAGAGCAATTGTAAAGGATACATTCTATGGATGTGTAGATACCGCATACATTACCGTATCAGATACATTCAACTGCTTGTATCTAAAGCCTAGTATTTATGAAATTGACTCATGTAATTATAACGACATACGGCTAACAGCTATTGTGCCAGTAGGAAGTGGAGCATACTTGTATAAATGGAACAGTGGAGAAACAACTCAAGATGTTTTTAGCAAAACCTCTGGCACCTATAGTTTAACCGTGACAGATTTGACCTATAGTTGTAAAGACTCATTTAAAACAAATATTATTGATGACACATGTAATTTTTGCAAATACTTCTATGCAACGATAGGCGAAACAGATAATTGCTTGATTGGAGATGTTGACCTTGAGGTCTATGCTAATACACATAACAACCATCAAGCATTAAAATATATCTGGAATAATGGTTCTACTACAAAAAAAATATCAAGTCAAACGCATGGTATATATCAAATGATAGTTAAAGACACCTTGTATAATTGTATAGATACTATTAATTATAAAGTAAATGACGACACCTGTAAGCATGGAATTTCTAAAATTGACGATTGTAAGTTAAATGATGTTTCAATTTATCTAACACCTATAGATTATACTACCTTTAGTTACCTCTGGAATACTGGTGACACCTCGGGCAATATATACTATAAAACCAATGGCACTTATCGTGTTATCATTACCCATAGAATTTTCGGATATAAGGATACATTAACTATTTCAACTACTGATACCGTCTATAAATGCTGCTCTGCTGAATTCTTTTTAACCACGGACTCTCTTCAAACCGGTAAAACTCTTCTAAGTTTTAATAATTTCTTCATATCTCAAGCTTATTCCCCTAATACTATCTCTAATTATAATTGGAGTTTTGGAGATACAATAGATGGCTCAGGAAGAATTGTATATCACCAATATGCCCATACTGGACCTAAAACAATATGCCATTATATAAAAGACAATTTAGGTTGTACTGATACACTTTGCAAAGTAATGAATTTACCCCCTAATGGACCTAATCTAGCAGTCAAGACCTTTCATACAGCAATAGTTCCCGGTCAACCCGTTACTTATTATATTCTTTTTTCGAATCTTGGGAATATTGATATTACGAATGCACAAATCATGTTCAAATATCCAAGTGGATTAACTATTGGTAATGCCTCTACATTTTATTCTCAAACTGGAGACACCATTAAATTTGGGCTTGGCTTATTGCACATTGGTCAGCATGAACTCATTAAGATTGAATTTACCGCTCCTACAAACTATGTTGTCGGTTCAATTAAATCTGATACTACTCTAATTACCCCCACATTAAATGATGTGGTAATTGGGAACAATGTTTCCATCAATCATGACGATGTCAAAGGATCTTATGATCCCAATGAAATTATTGTAAGCCCAAATGGTGAAGGAGCAGATGGCAATATAGACCATAAAACAGAGGAGTTAAGCTATTTAATTAATTTTCAAAATGAAGGAAACTGGAGAACCTATAAGGTCAGAGTTGAAAATGATGTAGATACTTCGCTTGACCTAAGCAGTATAGCCTTAGGTAAGATATCACATCCTGTAAGACTCATCGTTAGAGGAAGAACTCTAGTTTGGAATTTCGAAGATATAAATCTTAGCCCTAAAATTATCGATGAACCAAATAGTCACGGATTTATTAATTATACCATGAAGCTCAGAAAAAATTTACCTATTGGTCGAAAAATTAAAAATACCGCAAGCATTTATTTTGATTACAATGAGCCAATAGTTACCAATACAGCTATAAGCACATTGAGTTTAAAGGCTACAAATAGCTCACAGCGTGATGAAGAAAATTTAGATTTTGACATGAATTATCAGGGTGACAACTATGAAATTTCCTCTTTAAATATAATAAATGACGTCACTATTTTCTCAGTAGATGGAAAACTGCTATTGAAAGAAATAGTCAATTCTAATAAAAAGAGACTAGAGTTTAGTTTCAAACAAAATACTATTTATATAGTTCAAGTATCTATAGGATCAGCAAAAGTGATAAAAAAGTTAGCTTTCTAGGCATTTGCTATTATTCAGAATTAGCCCAATATAGACACTTACAGCTTCTTAATATTCTCCTCAGGGTCTTTATGAATATGAAGGAAATAAGGGTCTATCACGATCTTATCTGGCTTTTTGTCGCTGAGAATTTTTAAAGTATTATTTTTCTTATTCAAAAGATATCGTTGTTTTTTCATGAACTTGCCATAGCGAGATTTATCTTCGGTATTTTGATACAATGCGATATCGAAATAGTCCCGAATGGCTACCTCATCACTCTTTCCTAGCTTAATATCTTTTATTTTTTTGACTTCTTTGGCATTCGGATCAGCGGCTCTTTTTACTAGTTCAAATTGAATCGTCGTTTCATAGTTGTTATTTGCTAATTTTTTAACTTCAGCAGATTGAACATCGGTCTCGAAAATAACAATTTCCTCTAGTCCAGCTTTGATATGAGATTTCAATGAGTCGGGAGTCAATTGGTAAATTTCATCTAGAAGCGCATAAGAATTGGGATAAGGAGGTTCTTTATAGCCATAATTTTTTATTAAATTACTTAATGCCATATTCATTTTATCTTCTCCCAATAATTGCTGTATTGCATATAAAACCAAGCTACCTTTCTGATAATAAATATAACCCTGTCCATCTACCTCCTTGAGTGAAGACTCTTTTTTATTTTCAAAAGCACGAGAGAAAACATAATTATTATTCGATTCTTTGAGAAATTTTGTCGCCATGTCCAGTCCATACTCCTTTTCTAGCAATTTCAGACTGGCGTATTCAGAGATAGATTCTGAAAGCATTTCCGAACCTTGCATATCGGCGCCAACGACTTGGTGTGCCCACCACTGATGTGCCATTTCGTGTGCTACGATATGAAATACTTCATTAATGTCCTCTGGATTGTTGACAATATTGGATGTAAATCCTATCGATTCTGAATACGGCATAGTACCAGGGAAAGCCTGAGCAAAACTAGAAAACTTTGGGAACTCGATAATGCGAGCTACAGGATGTTTGTACGGTCCAAAGCTCTGAGAATAATAAGCAATAGATTTTTTGAGTGCATTCATCATGACCTTGGTATTATGCGCATGCTCTGGTAAATAATACACTTCGCATTGCACCCCTAGTGAGGTATCTTTCAATATTTCATATTTACCAGATACTACCGAAAAGAAAAATTTTGAAGGCTGGGTTAGGTCATATTTATAAAAACTTCGACCATTTTCTTTCCAAGATTTGGTCATTTCGCCCGGAGCTACTGCGATTTGATCATCTTCAGTAGAAATTTCTGTATAAATGGTAACCCAATCTGCCATGCCACCTATATAATCTTTCATACATTGATGGGTACATTCTCTAATTAATGCAGGCTTAAAATCTGCCTTGGTAGGCAATCCAAATTTTTCACGTTTTGACTTTCGAGAAATTTCCAAGCCCTTGTCATATCCAAAACTTGGGGTAAAAGAACTAAAGTCAAGGAAAGTACCATTACTATTTAATCGCCTGTTTGAGATTTCATTTTCTACACCTGAATTAGTCTCAGAATATTCCCACTCTACGAGCACGCTATCTCCTATTTGTAGAGGCTTAACCAATGAATAGGTTTGAAAATTGACAATGCCTTTTTTATCTTCATTGCTCAATTTTGCATCTTTGATATTAATTTTAAATGGATGTTTAAAATCATTGTTTAGATAAATTTTTTGAATGCTAGTATCGTCTTTATTGACCATCCACATTTTTCCTTTTACTTGATATGAACGTTTACTTGGGAATAAATCAATCTTATAATCTACTTTGGTAGCTTTAGGCACTGGATAGCTCATGAGATGTCTATATTTCTTCTCATAATATGCCATTCGCTCTAGCCTCTCTTTCTGTCCGAAATAAGAATTCTGCATTTGTGTTTGATAATACATAAATCCTATAAAGCCGGTAGTAGTAACTGCTAAAATTGAAAAAATGGCTTTTGATGCTTTCAATCGCTTTTTGGACTCTTGCCATCGCTCTCTCCAGCTCGTATTTCTACCTCGTACATAAAACCAATAAGCAATAAAGCCAATAACACTATATATCAAAAGCCAATAAGCCATAAAAGCAAACAAGGATGTTTTATAACTACCATAGCCGTAAAAATCAGAATGAATAACACTCGGCAGACTCGGGCTTATAGAAATCATATTATTACTTATCTCTAACCATTGAAATAAAAATGGTTCTGCAAATACGACGATAGCAGAGGCAAAGTAAGCGATGAATTTATTATTTATCATCACCTGAAAAAACATAGATAAAATAGCCAAGGTAATAGAGTAGAATAGATTGATAACATACAATTCCATAGCATAATGCGCCCAATCAATATCATAAACTCCTCTGGCTATTTGATATGCGACACCTATAATCAGCAGTAAGGTGGAATACACCATGACTAAGTAAATAATTGAACACAATTTTCCAAGAAAAACGGTATATGTTTTCACAGGTAAGGCATCATAAATATCATTCATTTTTGCATCCCGTTCTTTCCATATCAGCATGCCTGAAAAGAAAATGATAGCATAGTTAATCGTTTTAGTCACTACCTCTAGTATGTCAAGCGTATTGGATGTCGTAGCTAATTGGTCTGCTAATCCAGAGTCTGTCTGAATGGTGCCGATAAATGACATAACGAGAACCATAATAATAAGTCCAATGGTAACCAAGAACGCTGGACTTTTAATGATGTGTAAAAAATCTATTTTGGCTTGAAAGTGAATGTTTTTCAGAAAATAAGTTGAAGAAAAATCTTTCTCCTTTTTACTATAATCAACACCAGAAAATGATGGTTTAACATCTTTCTTTTTAGTAGCCTTTTGTTTAGTCTTTTGAAGCTTAAACTTATTAATATGAAGTGCAGCAAACCATAGTCCGACAGCTACGGATAACCACAGGAGCCTATTTAGGAAATACTTCCAATCGAGTGGAAACAGGAGGTAATTCTTCTCATAAACCGACCATTTCTTGGTATAATACATTATAGGCATAAATCCAAAAGGGTCAGATAGTGCAGCGATAGTCTTATTATCTATTTTATCATTTAATCCACTAATCGAGTTAAATATCACTACGACGGCTATAGCTCCTAAAAAACTAGAATTAATACTCCGTGTCCAGCTGGCGATAAGGAAAAGAATGCTGCCTATGATTATCAAATTTGGTAATACCATGGTGAGTATACTATGAATATGAGCATCAAGTCGCCAAGCACCTATCATGTCTTTATCTGTCCATGGCAAGTATTCAGCCACCAACTCTGCCAGTGGCACGGTTAAAAAAATAAGAAATATAACAATAAGACCTCCTACAAATCTGCCAAGTAAAATTTTAGTTCTGCTCACTGGAAGTGAATACAAGATTTGATCAAATTTATTTTCATAGTCACGAGTTATACCCGAGCTCACGAAACTATTGATAAATATAGGTAAGATAAGACACAGCACATAATACCATATCATTATACTATAAGGGGAGTTGATGAAATTGGCATCTCCTCCTAAGGAAATTCCTTCAAGTGAGAAAGTGAGTGTAGTCAATAAAAATACTATAAGTGCAAAGACATAAGTATAAATCCTCGTTCTCCAATAGGTGAGTTCAAAACTCAAAACTTTCCAAAACATAAAATTTAAAATTTACAAGTAAGAAATGAACTTAAGCTTTGCATATATAGAAAAAGACATCTTCTAAATCTGCTTTTTTTGCTTCAAAAGGTGCCGATAGTGGTTCATTGGAATATACATTGAAATAATTCTTGCCGGCATACAACCTCTCTGAAAGTACCTGATTATTTGAAATAAAATGTTCCATCTCGTTTTTTTCTACAAATCTTCCGTAAACCTTGTTTTCTAGCATACCCAAGGCGTCTGACGGCTTGCCTTGGAACCGAACACTCCCTTGGTGAATAATGGCCATTTGATTGCAAAGCTCAATGACATCTTGTACAATATGAGTAGATAAAATGACTATTTTATTCTCGGCTATTTCGGAGAGAATATTATGGAAACGATTGCGCTCTGTTGGGTCAAGTCCTGCTGTGGGTTCATCTACTATTAATAAATTCGGATTACCTATCAGTGCCTGCGCTATACCGAAGCGTTGTTTCATACCACCTGAAAAATCACTTACATATTTTTTTCTAAACTCATAGAGATTGACCTTGTCTAAAAGTCCCTGAACGAGATCTTTAATATTGCCTTGAATACCTTTGAGTGTAGCTATATGATGCAGCATATCATAAGCCGTTATCTTAGGATATACGCCGAATTCTTGCGGTAAATAACCTAGTTGTTTTCTCAGTTCGTCTTTTTGCTCTAAAATATTGATTTCATTGAGCATAATAGTACCGCTATCGGGTTCTTGAAGTGTTGCTATCGTGCGCATGAGACTGGATTTGCCAGCACCATTCGGCCCGAGCAATCCGAACATACCAGCACCTATTTCCAGGTTGATATTATCAATAGCTTTAATGCCATTGGCGTATTGTTTGTTTAAGTTTTGGATGGAGAGATTCATAAATTTTTTATACTAAGATATATGCATTAGTTTAACTCAAAGTAAAAAGGTTACATCCAGGCTAAATAAGCAGAAAAATCTAAAAGAATGTCGAAGAAATTATGATAGAAAATATATTGTCAATTTATCTATTGCTTTTCTTCGATGACTAATTGCATTTTTTTCTTCGGATGTTAATTCTGCATTGGTTTTATCAAATCCTTGAGGAATAAAAATAGGATCATAACCGAAGCCATTTTTGCCTCTGGGTTCATGACTTATAGAGCCTTCCATGTGACCTTCGAATACTTCTTCACAGTCAGTATCTTTTAATGTAATAATAGAAATAAATCTCGCATTTCTCTGAGGGGAATCCCCAAGTTCAGCTAACACTTTTTCGTAATTCTTGGTATCATCTCTTTCCTCTCCTGCATAGCGAGCGCTATAGGCACTTGGCCTTCCTCCTAGAAACTCCACTTCTAATCCACTATCCTCTGCTATACAAGGAAGTTTTGTTTTTTCAAAAAAGAAGTTGGCTTTAAAAATCGAATTTTGCTTAATGGTATCAAATGGCTCTGGTATTTCACCTTCAAATTGAATATCTCTCAATGATAGAACTTCATACCGCACTCCTAGAATCTCTTTGACTTCCTTGAGCTTTTTTTCATTCGAAGTAGCAAATATTAGTTTTAATTTCATATGATCTAGCTAGCAGAATCAATGATGGTTCCTGCACCTACTGTCACATTGCTTGCTTCATCTACTAGGATAAAACTCCCTGTATTTCTGTTTTTAATATAGGCATCATAAAACAGATCTGAAGTACAACGCAGTATTACTCTTCCAATATCATTCATATTTAAACTAGTTGTATCAGGAATTCGGCTAAGATTATTGATATCCATTTTGTATTGTATAGCTTTCACCATGGCTTTGACATCTTTAGTGGTATGCTTCAAAACATATTTTTGCATTGGTTGCAATGGTTTGTCACCCATCCAGCATATCATAGCCTCTATATCCTGACCTCGTTTTGGCACATTGTTTTCACGCAATATCATATCTCCTCTCGATATATCTATTTCATCTTCGAGCTGAATAGAAATAGATTGAGGTACAAAGCCTTCTTCTATTTCTTTTTCACCATGATGTATCGATTTAATCGTGCTCGAAAAACCTGAAGGATAAATAGTGACTTTATCACCTCTTCTTAAAATTCCACCGAGCATTCTACCTGAAAATGCCCTATAATCATGGAATTTGTCGGACTGAGGTCTTATAACACCTTGCACAGCGAATCTAGCATCAACCATATTCTGGTCATTCGCTATATGAATATTCTCTAAAAGATACATAAGTGTGGTTCCCTCATACCAAGGCATGTTCTCAGACTTATGTACTATATTATCTCCATGAAGAGCTGAAATAGGAATAAAATGAACGTCTCGAATGGATAGCTTAGAAGCAAACTCTTTGTATGCTTCCCGGATATTATCATACACAGATTCATCCCATTCAACAAGATCCATTTTATTTATACAAATAGCGAGGTGCGGTATTCCTAACAGTGAGGCTATCAAAGAATGTCTTTTCGTTTGCTCAATGATACCTTTTCTTGCATCAACTAAAATGATAGCGAGATTTGCAGTAGAAGCTCCTGTCACCATATTTCTGGTATACTGTATGTGACCTGGAGTATCTGCTATGATAAACTTTCGTCTGGGTGTAGCAAAATAACGATATGCGACATCAATAGTTATTCCCTGCTCTAACTCTGCTTTAAGTCCATCGGTGAAATATGCTAGATTTAGTTTCTCTTCACCTTTGCGTATACTTATTCGTTCAATAGCGTCAATCTGATCTTGAAAAATGGATTTAGAATCATAAAGTAATCTACCTATCAAGGTGCTTTTTCCATCATCTACACTCCCTGCAGTGGTGAATCTAAGCAACTCCATTTTTAAATAACTCTCACTATTAAACTTATCGCTCATATAACTTGAAATAGAATAATTGCAATTATTTTTTCTTTGGCAGACGATATACCATCATATAAAAAATAGCGTATAGAACTATAGCCAAAGATGCACTCAATAATGATTTCAAGGCTATGTATAACACATTAGCTATTTCTCCCAATTCCACAAAAAAATAAAAAAGGTGAAATAGTACCAAACCGATAAACAGATATAAAAATACAAAATTCTCGCCTTGTATTTTCACACTAATCTCACTTTCTTCTTCTGGAGATTTGTTATAAATTAAAGCTAAAGCGTAGGGTCGAATAAATGTGATAAATACAGATGAAGCAATACCGAATCCATAAGTATTACAAAAGATATCAATAATAGATCCATAGAAAAAACCAATAAGCATATAGAATGCTGGTTTAATATCTCTAGGTAATAATAGTAGAAAAACTGGATATATTTTTGGATTGAATAAACCATAAAAACTAATACTATTCGAAAAAAATAGCTGCAATAGCGTAATAACTATGCCTATGAATATTAGGTTAGTCCATTTACTATTCATTAATTTTCCTGTTTTTGAATTTTAATGATGGTATCTTCAAGAGATCTAATTTCAGGACGTTCAATATTCTCTATAAGATAGACATATTTCAGCTTTGAAAAATCGCTATAGAGCTTCACTTGAATATTAGCAAAATTACTTTTACTATCTTCAGAATACTTTTCTACTGTTCCTACTGGAATACCTTCAGGATAATAACTTGAGTAACCACTTGTTTCAATAATTTCACCTTTTTTTAACTTGATGTGTTTAGGAATCTCTTCTAACAGAGCAGTCTTTATATCTCCGCCTTTCCATCTCAATTGTCCTACATTTTTTGTAGATCTATTGCGAACACTCACATTGGCATCCTTGTTCAAAATAGACATAATGCAGCAATAATTCTCGGTAACTTCAATAACTATGCCTACAGGTCCCAGATTACTTATTGCAGACATATCTTTTTTAATGCCGTCCTTTATACCCTTATTGACTATAACGTAATTTCGTAAACTAGCTATAGAATTACTGACAACTTTTCCTGATACAACCCTTGTGGAAGGAGGCAGCAATATCCCGATCTTTTCACCTGTAGAATCCCCACGAATAGTATTAATAAATTTAGAAATCTTGTATATCTCTTCTCTTAATTTCGCATTTTCTTTTATTAGAGATTCATTGTGCTTGGGCATATTAACGAAGCTAGTTAAACTTGAAAGCTTCTCATTAAAACTAGCTGCTAAATAATTTGATCTACTGATAAAATTCGATTGATGATAGTCATTATACTTAAAAATGATATAAAAAGCAATTGACTGAAGCAGTATAAAAACTAAAAATGGAAATGCTCTTTGAAAGATAAATATAATATTCCCCATAGAACCCTGATATACCTATTAGTTCTTGAGTACTGCTGCGAAATTTTCCATATTTTTTAGGGCAATGTTGGTCCCTCTTGCTACAGCCAATAAAGGATCATCGGCTACATGCACCTTCAATTTGGTTTTTTCACTTAATCTCTTATCTAATCCTCTCAACAAGGCTCCTCCGCCCGTTAAATATATGCCTGTTCTAAAAATATCTGCAGCTAGTTCAGGTGGAGTAGACTCCAAAGCCTTCAAAATCGACTCTTCTATCTTTTGAATTGATTTATCTAAGGCATCTGCTATTTCATGATATGAAATAATGATTTGCTTAGGAATACCCATTACGTTATCTCTTCCTTGAACAGGATACTCTGGTGGAGGATTGTCTAAGTGTGTCAATGCAGACCCTACATTTTTCTTGACTAACTCTGCAGTAGGCTCTCCGATATTCAGATTATGCTGGGTTTTCATATAATCCATAATATCCTTAGTCAATTGATCTCCTGCAAGGCGAATGGACTGATCACACACAATACCTGAAAGAGCGATAACAGCGATTTCTGTGGTTCCTCCTCCTATATCGACAATCATATTACCTTCTGGCTCTTTGACGTCTATACCTATACCTATAGCAGCAGCCATAGGCTCATAAATCAATTTCACTTCCTTTCCACCTGCACGTTCCGCACTTTCTTTTACCGCTCTCAATTCAACCTCTGTGATACCAGAAGGAATACAGATTACCATTTTATAATTTGGGGGTAATTGTAAGAAATTCGTCTTCGAAATAATCCCAATCATCCCTCTTATCATGTTTTCAGCCGCATGGAAATTAGCTATAACTCCGTCTTTAAGCGGTTTAACAACCTCTAAATTCCTATGCTCTTTCCCTTGCATTTGGCGCGCTTTTTCGCCTATAGCAATAACCTTGTCCGTAATTTTATCTATGGCCACCATAGAAGGCTGATCTACCACCACCTTATCATTATGCATTATGATGGTATTTGCGGTTCCTAAATCTATGGCTATTTCTTGGGTAAGAAAACTAAATAATTTCATTCAAAATATATCTTCTGGTGTCTAAAACTAATATAAGAGCACAAATTTATAGTAATTCGCCGAATAAACTATTTATTTTTTATAGTCCAAAATTAAACATTATTTTTACTATTAAAACTTGAATCATGGATATTCCAAAATTTCTCATTTATCTACATGCGAGCCTTGGGGGAGCAGCCTTAATAGCAGGTCTCGTGGCGGCATTTACGGTCAAAGGCAGTAAAATTCACAAGAAATCTGGTTCCGTTTTTCATCATACTATGGTGGCTTCAGTCCTGATTTCTCTAGGCATAGCGCTAATTCCCTCTCATTTCAGCCCTTTTTTGTTCGGAATAGGTGTCTTTAGTCTGTATAGTGTCATTAGTGGTCGAAGATGTCTAAAGGTTTTGAAGCCTAGTTTCAATATAACAATTGATAAAATCCTAGCTATTGGACTGATACTGAATTGTTCCCTCATGATAGGACTTCCAATTATCGTAAATGGCGAGGTAAATATAGTATTGACTGTGTTTGGCATTTTTGGTCTTTTAGCTGGAGTAAGGGATTTAAGGGCATTTAAGGATTTCGAAAAGTATAAAAAGGAGAGGATAAAACACCATATCAATAAGATATCTGGTGGCTACATAGCTGCTGTGACGGCATTTTTGGTTGTAAATGAAGTTTTACCTGGGTATTGGTCGTGGTTTACCCCTACGATTATTGGCAGTATCTATGCTACGTATTATAATATTCAATGGCGCAGAAAATAGGATTTTATCAATTCTTAAATATTGAATTTAGGTTTATCCTCTAATTTTATCCTTTAATTTTGAATTAATCGAATTTTAAATATATTAAACTATGTCATTAGGATTTTACAAAGTACCAGCTGCCAAAAACGAACCCGTAAGAGCATACGCCAAAGGCAGTGCAGAGCGCACAGCCTTGCTTGCTGAAATTTCACGACTGAAAAAAGAAACTATCGAAGTACCTATGATTATAGGAGGCAAGGAAGTATTTACTGAAGATAAAATAAGACTGAGTCCTCCCCATGAGCATACCCACACTCTTGGTCATGCGTCCAAAGGCACAGCCAAGCATGTAGAGCAAGCTATCGAGGCAGCTCTAGCTGCTAAAGAGAAGTGGGCAGCTATGCGGTGGGAACAACGATTGGCTATATTTATGAAGGCTGGAGATTTATTGCGGACGAAATATAGAAACACCGTACTCGCTGCTACCATACTGGCTCAGAGTAAAAATGTATTTCAAGCTGAAATCGATGCTGCCTGTGAATTGATAGATTTTTTGCATTTTAATGTAGAATTCGCAGCCGAAATATATGGTGAACAACCCTACAGTCCTGATGGTATGTGGAATAGACTAGAATACCGACCACTTGAAGGCTTTGTATTGGCAGTCACTCCATTCAACTTTACCGCTATCGCTGGCAACCTGCCTTCTAGCGCTGCTATGATGGGCAATACCGTTGTATGGAAGTGTGCTAATTCTCAAATCTACTCTGCTCATTTCCTTATGAAATTATTTATGGAAGCGGGCATGCCTGATGGTGTGATCAATTTGGTATTTTCTGGTGGAAAAGATGTCGGTGAAGTTTGCTTCAAGCATAGAGACTTCGCAGGGGTTCATTTTACAGGTTCTACGGGTGTATTTAATGGTATGTGGAAAGCAATTGGAGATAATATCAATAACTATAAATCATATCCAAGGGTTGTAGGTGAGACAGGTGGCAAAGATTTTGTGTTTGCTCACCCGAAAGCAGATGTACATGCCTTTTCTACTGCCTTGACTCGAGGGGCATTTGAATACCAAGGTCAGAAATGTAGCGCTGCTTCGAGAGCGTATTGTCCTTCTTCACTTTGGGATACGGTGAAATCAAACTTAACTAGAGATTTGAAAGAAATCAAAATGGGTACGGTAGAAGACACCTCCAATTTTGTGAATGCAGTGATAGATGAAGCTTCCTTTGACAATATTGTAAACTATATCGAAGCAGCAAAAAAGTCTGGTGATGCCGAAATTATCTTGGGAGGTGGATATGATAAATCGAAAGGCTATTTCGTGGAGCCGACTATCATTCTGGCAAAAAATCCTCAATACACTACGATGTGCGAAGAAATTTTCGGACCAGTATTAACCATTTATGTTTATGAAGATGAAAAATGGAGAGAAACTCTGAAAATAGCCGATCAGACCTCGCCTTATGCCTTGACAGGTGCCATCTTCTCTCAGTGCAGATATGCGATAGAAGAAATGACTGAAGCATTGAAAAATTCGGCAGGCAATTTCTACATCAATGATAAGCCAACGGGGGCTGTCGTAGGTCAACAGCCATTTGGCGGTGCTAGAGCTAGTGGCACCAATGACAAAGCTGGCTCTAAACTCAATCTGTTGAGATGGGTCTCAGTGAGAACAATTAAGGAAACATTTAATCCGCCTGTGGACTATAAATATCCGTTTTTGGAAAATTAGAGAATCGAATTCATTGACAAGAGGGCAGATTAAGCAATTACAAATTAATAAACAAGAAAGGCTTCAATTTATGAAAAAAATACATATCATAGGACTTATCATCATAGCCATAGCTATCGGATTTATTTTCACTAAAAGTGATGAATACTCTACCTACGCTGACTTCGATACGGCAATGGATAATGCCTCAACGGAATACCACATTGTAGGTCGATTGAATAAATCGAAGCCTCAGACCTATAATCCGCAAATAGATGCCAATCATTTTGAATTCTATATGGTCGATGAAAAGGGTGTAGAGTCTAAAGTGATTCATAAAGGCACCAAACCTGATGGCTTTGACCAAACAGAAAAGATAGTGGTAGCAGGAAGTTATGAGGATGACCATTTCAAAGCTAGTCAAATCCTCATGAAATGTCCAAGTAAATATGTGGATGAGAATAAGGAAGTGAAAAGTTGATTTGAAAATAGATTAATTTGAAAATTATTCGATTTGAAAATTGGAATGTGATTATGTGGTGATGTGATAATGTGAGAATTTGCAGATGTATTGCTCTGTGACTTTGTTTCTTTGTGGCTAATAAATTATTGAATGAGGTTTGGTTTTTTATTTTTTCTTATTATATTTATTTCTATTGACTTGAATGCTCAGAAGAAGAGTAGTAAAACAAAGCAAAAAACTAAGAAAGGGGACATCATAGTATGTGGGCCATACCCTATCGCCCTAGAGTTTCCAGGTGGGGATAGCGCATTAATTGATTTTACTAGAGAAAATTTCAATTATACGAAACTGAGTTTTGATTCAGGTGAGATAAAGCCAACGAGAATTATAATTTGTTTCGTTGTAAAAAGAGATGGTTATGCTAAATTTAAAGAAGTAAATCTTTCAAAAAATGTTTCAATAATTAATGAAGTTAAAAATTTAATTGAAAAAATGCCAAGATGGAAGCCTGAAATAGTTAATGGTAAAACCGTAGATTGCGAGTTTGAACTTCCAATTTTAATATCCCATTATTGAATAAAATTATGCAAAAAACTATTTCCGACCATCTTGAAAAATTTTACTACGACTATAACCTTGGCGCTGAAGGTGGGAATCAATTGAGTTATGTTACTCTAGAAATTTTTAGTTTTTTCAAGATTTATATTCCCAATTGGGATAATAGAAGAAAAGCAGTTTTGCGTCATGATATACATCACTTATTGACTGGCTATAAGAGTGAACTGCTGGGTGAATTTGAGATTGCAGCTTGGGAAATCGCATCAGGATGCATGAATTATTTTGCTGCTTATTTGCTAAACTCGGGAGGTTTAGTCGCAGGTATTCTCATATACCCTAAGCCGACATTCAAGGCATTTATAATAGGTTGTAGGACTAGCAATTTATATCAACAATGCATAACTGTTACAAAATTGAAGCAGTCAACCATAGAAGAAATTAAAACCCTAATTGGATTAGACCCTTTACCAAGCGCATCACTACCGAAAATAAGTGAAATTTGTAAATTAATTCTGCATCTAGCGGTGGCTATGATTTTGAACTTCATTGTGTTTATATTTTCACCACTCTTAATGATTTACAATTTATGGATGTATGGAAAAAAAATATTCAGAGCATAAAGAAACTATTCTACGACTGACCTACTTATGGGCATTTGCCGAAGGCGGTCTCGGTGGAATGATGCATCTTTTGCATATTCCTATGACAGGATTTTTGATAGGAGGTATTTCCGTTATCATCAATGTTTTTATCGCAGCATATTCTAAGGGAAATGCAAGAACTATGCTCAGTAGCCTAGGACTTGTACTTTTATGTAAATTTGCACTCAGTCCGCATAGCCCATTGGGTGCTTATGTTGCCGTTAGTTTTCAAGGCATTTTAGCACTTCTCATATTTTCAATTATTGGTGTCAATCGACTTTCGATTTTGCTTTACGCTATCCTAGTTATGCTAGAAAATGCCATTCAGAAACCACTCATGGCTTACCTTATATTTAGAGATGAGTTAATACAAGGAATCAGCATTACGGTAAATAAATTTTTTAAGAATCGTCAACTTACAGAAAACTTTTTATTTGGTTTGACCTCTATTTATTTCGGAATCTACACGATATGGGCTTTGATTATTGGTCATTGGGCATATGCATTTCTTGGTAGTATAGAAAAATTTAAACTAGACTCCTCCATACTATTAAATCAAAGACAATTGCCTTCAGAAAAACCGAGAGGCAATAAAAAGGTTATATGGGTTATCATGACATTTTCCGTGATTTTTTTCTTTCTATTTTTCTATTTCTCCTCTGTCAAAGTACATTGGACAATTTATGCTCTGAAGGCATTTACTTGGTTTCTTATATTGGCACTCATTCTCCCTTTTATATTGCGATTTATACTGCAGTATTTTAGCAAAAGATCAGAATCAAAGGTTCTACATTCTTTATCATTAATGCCTGCAATTAAAGAAAATATGAGAAGAAGTTTTGAATTCGTGTCCAAAGACCATGGTTTTGCTAAAATACGCAATTTCATGTTCTACTCTATTTACCTCAACGTATTTCATAGTCCGCAGAATGAGCAATAATATTTTTATTTTATCAGCTCCTATACGAAGTGGCAAGACGACAGCTCTTATGGAATTTTGGGAAGGGAGCTCTACTCGTTTCGACGGTTTTATTACTCCAGATATTGATGAATCTCGCAAGCTAATTCTTTTGGATACGGATGAAGAACTTCCATTTGAATTGGATGAAGCCGATGAAAAAAATGCTATTGCTATTGGTAAGTTTTTCCTCAGTAAATCTACTTTTAATTTGGTAAAAAACAAATTGCAGCAACTTCATAAAACTCCTGCCAGTTTGATTATTATAGATGAACTAGGAAAATTGGAAATGGACGGAAAAGGCTTTGAGCCAGAGTTAGGAGATTTTATTCAAAATTTTAAGGGAGCATCTTCGAATAAGACACTCATTATTGTCATACGAAATACCCTACTTGCGGCAGCTATTGAGAAATTTAAACTAGAAGATGCTGCAATACTTTCTTTGGATTTGTTTATAGAAAAATTTCTAGAATCGTGAATGGACTAGTATTAGCTGGAGGTTATTCTACTAGAATGGGCAGTGACAAAGCACTCATCGACTATCATGGTATGCCCCAATATCAATATGTCTATGGTATGCTAGAAAAATATTGTGATAAAGTCTTCATTTCTGCAAAGGAAAACAAATATGCATTACCTACCATACTAGATTTATCTCAATATGAAAATATTGGTCCTATTAATGGGATACTCTCTGCATTTAAAAATGAGGAAACAGATTGGTTAGTAGTAGCTATAGACTATCCATTGTTCTCAGATGAGCACATTTTAAAATTATTAGTACCTACCGATACCATAGCGAATGTTTATTTTAATCCAGAGACGGGTTTTTATGAGCCTTTTCTAGCATTATATAAAAAAGCATTTAAAGGAAGTTTAGTAAGTCAAATTGATTCAGGAATAAACTCTCTTCAAGCCATTTTAAGAACCCTGCAAATCGCAAAAATTGTTCCTAAAAATCTTGAAGTTATTAAAAGCATTGATTATACTTAAGAACGAGTATTATTCAATTAGTTATACTATTTTCCCGATATTTGAACTATGAATTCTACCAAAAAGGTATCTATTTCTAAATTTAAACAAGGACAGTTTCTTGTGAAGGAAGATGTTTTAGCAGTAGAAGAACCATTGGAGATTAGCCTACATTTTATTGAAGATGGAGAAAAGAAAAGACAATCTATTTCCATAACTATGCGCACACCGGGTTATGACGTAGAGTTGGCTTTAGGATTTTTATATACAGAGGGTATTATTTCTAGCTATGACCAAATTGAAAAAACCAATTCTTTTGTAGCAAATCAAATCAATGTTCATTTAAAAGAAGATACCAAGATTGATCTTGAAAAATTAAAACGAAATTTCTATACAACCAGTAGTTGCGGAGTTTGTGGCAAATCTTCTATAGAGGCCATTCACACCATAGTCTCTGAACATAAACCATCATCAAACGATTTAATCAAACTTTCGCCTTCTTTATTACTTTCATTAAAGGATAAAATCAATGAACACCAGTCCAATTTCAGTCAAACTGGCGGAATACACGCCTCTGCCCTTTTTAATTTAAATGGTAAAATCATCTCTATATATGAAGACGTAGGCAGGCATAATGCCTTAGACAAATTGATTGGTCACCATCTCATAACAAATAATCTAGACTTTAAAGATATGATTCTACTACTCAGTGGTAGAGCTAGTTTTGAGTTGATTCAAAAAGCCATCATGGCAAAGATATCTATTATATGTGCTATCGGAGCACCATCATCTTTGGCAGTCGAATTGGCTAATGAATTTGGGATAACTTTGATAGGATTTTTGAAAAATGACTCATTTAACATTTATAGCCAATCACATAATATAAAACATGAAAATTAGAATCAAAGACAACACCGTGCGCTTTCGGCTTGTAAAAAAGGAAGTCAAACAACTCTCAGAGCTAGGCTGGGTAGAGGAAAAGACGGAATTTCCAGAAAATAATTTTATGTACAGGTTAGAAGCCAAAGAAGGAATCCAAGAACTTCAAGCACAATTTGTAGACGACAAAATAACGCTATTCCTTCCTAGCCAAGAAGCTAAAATCTGGAATGACACCGATAAGATTACCTATAAAAATAGTTTTGGGAATCTCCTTTTGATATTGGAGAAGGATTTTGTATGCCTAGATCATACTGACGAAGACCAAAGCGATAATTATGCAAATCCGAATAGCAGTTGCTAGATACGAGTTTTAAAAGAAAGCGAAAACAAGTGAGCTTATTGAAAATTCACCACAAGGAGCACAAAGATTGCACAAAGGATACAAGACTTTGATCGAAAATTCCGTGATTTCTGTGTATTCTGTGAGAGATAATCAGTGATAGACTAAGCTTCCAATGCCGCTGCACCTCCTACGATCTCCAAAATCTGGTTGGTAATAGACGCCTGACGAGCTTTGTTATACTCGATCTCAAGACGCTTAATGAGGTCAGCTGCGTTGTTAGTCGCACTATCCATAGCTACCATTCGCGCTCCATGCTCAGAGGCATTATTATCTAGCGCAAATCTATGGAAGGTAGTCTTGATAATTTTTGGTAGCAACTCTTCTAATAGCTGTGCTTTACTAGGCTCGAAGATATAGTCTGCTTTGCTAGCACCAGCAAAAGTTTCAGCCTTGGCTATCGGCAAAAATTCTTCTGTTTTGAATTCTTGAACAGCTGCATTTTTAAATTTAGAATATATCACCTCCACCTTATCATAATCCTTGCTTAAAAAAGAATTAACAATAAATTGAGCTATTTTAGCAGACTCTTCAAAACTAAGTTTGGTAAACAAGGTATAAAATTCATCATTCAAATCATAGCCCGAACGCTTAAAAGCATCAAAAGCTTTCTTACCTACTGGTAGTATGGTAATATTAGATTTAGGTAGGTCTGCGTACTTTTCTTTTAAAACTCTGTTAGCTGCTTTTAGAAGATTGGAATTAAAACCACCGCAAAGTCCTCTATCTGAAGTAAAAACAACGACTAATACGTTCTGAACTGGTCTCACTTCATTGAGTCCTAAGGATAATTCAGACATATCTGTTGTAGCCAGAATATTATTCATCACCTCTTGCAATTTCTCTGCATAAGGTCTCATCTGCGTAATTGCAGTGGTCGCTTTTTTCAACTTCGCTGCCGATACCAATTTCATCGCCTTGGTTATCTGCTGCGTCGATTTGACCGATTTAATACGTTCTCTTACTTCTTTTAATCCTGCCATAACTTAGTTTCAAGTTTCAAGCTCCAAGTTACAAGTGCTTATCAATACTAGCAACTAATAACTAGTAACTTGTATCTAGTTCTCGTAATTTTTTAATACAGTCTTAGCTATTTCTACTACTTGTGGACCTACTTCATCTATGCCCTTCGTTCTCAATGATGCCAAAACATCCGCATGTGATTTTTCTAATGTATTTAAGAAATCGTCTTGGAAAGCACGAACCTTATTGATAGGCACATTTCTTAAATAATTATTAGAAGAAAGATAAATGATAGCAATTTGCTTCTCAACAGTCAGTGGAGAGAATAAATCTTGCTTCAATATTTCCACGTTTCTTGCACCTTTGTCCAAAACAGATTTCGTAGCTGCATCAAGGTCAGACCCAAACTTAGAGAATGCTTCTAGCTCTCTATACTGCGCTTGGTCTAGCTTCAATGTACCAGAAACTTTTTTCATATTTTTGATCTGTGCATTACCACCCACACGAGATACAGAGATACCTACGTTGATAGCTGGGCGTACACCTGAGTTGAATAAATTAGACTCTAGGAATATCTGACCGTCTGTAATCGATATAACATTCGTAGGGATATAAGCTGATACGTCACCCGCCTGTGTTTCAATAATAGGAAGTGCAGTCAATGATCCACCACCCTTGATTCTTGACTTCAATGAATCTGGGAGGTCATTCATATTCTTAGCTACCGCATCATCTTTTACTACCTTAGCTGCTCTTTCCAATAATCTGGAGTGAAGATAGAATACGTCACCTGGATAAGCTTCACGTCCCGGAGGTCTTTTCAAAAGAAGTGAAACCTCACGATAAGCTACCGCTTGCTTTGATAAATCATCATATACAATCAATGCTGGTCTTCCTGTATCTCTAAAATATTCTCCAATAGCACAACCTGCGAAAGGAGCGTAGAACTGCAATGGAGCAGGATCAGCAGCCGAAGCCATAACTACAGTGGTATAAGCAAGAGCACCATTTTCTTCTAAAACTCTCACAATATTAGCAACCGTAGAAGCCTTTTGACCACAAGCTACATAAATACAATATACAGGCTCACCTTTATCATAAAATTCCTTTTGATTGAGGATAGTATCGATAGCGACAGAGGTTTTACCCGTTTGTCTATCGCCAATAATCAATTCACGCTGACCTCTTCCTATAGGAATCATAGAGTCAATAGCTTTGATACCTGTTTGAAGGGGCTCATTTACAGGCTGACGAAAGATAACACCTGGAGCTTTTCTCTCTAAAGGCATATCTAAAAGTTCACCACTGATAGGACCTTTACCATCTACTGGCTGACCCAAAGTGTTTACAACTCTACCTACTATACCCTCTCCTACTTTGATAGAAGCGATTTTGCCTGTAGATTTAGCCTGATCTCCTTCTTTAATACCTTCTGAAGGACCCATCAATACAAGACCGACATTGTCTTCCTCAAGATTTAGAGCTAAAGCTTGTGTACCATTGGCAAATTCTACAAGCTCACCCGCCTGAACGTTGTTCAATCCGTAAACACGAGCGATACCATCACCTACTTGAAGCACGGTACCAACATCTTGTAATGATGAAGATAAATTTACATTAGAAATTTGTTGCTTGAGCAATGATGAAATTTCATCTGGTCTAACTGCTGTGGACATATTATTAGTTTATTAAATTATTTTTTAAAGTTTGCAATTGGGTAGATATGCTATTATCTAATATTTTATTGTCAAATTCCAATACGAAACCACCTACGATTTCTGGATTGACAATATTTTCTATTTCACACTTCCTGTCTCCTAGGAATTTACTTGCAATTTGAGATTTCTCATTGTCTGATACCGCAGTAGCTGTGGTTAATTTAACATGAGTTAAATTTTCGGACTGATTGATAAAGAAAACAACCGCTTCACAGATAGAAGCTAACTGTCCTATTCTTCCTTTTTTAATTAATAGACGAAGGAAGTCTAAGGTTTCTGGTTGAAGCTTGCCTGAAAACAATTTCTGAACCAAGTCATTCATGAGGGTAGCAGAAATCGTTGGGTTTTTGATAATATCTTTAAATTCTGCATTCTCTGTAGCCAAAGATTGAAGAGCCATAACATCTGCCTTGATACTGGCAGTGTTTTTCTTTTCAGTGGCTAGGCTAAATAAAGCCTTGGCGTATGGAATACTATTTTTTTCTATAGCCATTGATTCTTAATTTGAAGATAGTGATTCGTTCACCAACTTAGTTACCAAAGACTGCTGAGAAGCATTGTCATTCAATTTCTCTCTTACCAATTTTTCAGCGATTCCTATAGAAATAGCACCTACTTCTTTCTTTACTTCATTGATAGCAGCTCTTTTCTGATTCTCTATTTCGCTTTTTGCTTGCTCTAATAGTCTAGCTGCATCTTCTTTAGCTTTTGCCATTTCGGTACTTCTAAAGGTATCCGCATCATTTTTAGCTTCTAGTAGAAGTTTATGTCTTTCTTCTCTGGCCTCTTTTAATAAGTCGTCATTCTGAGCTTTCAATGCTTCAAACTCTTGTCTAGCCTTCTGAGCGGATAATAATTCGTCTTCGATTTTCTGATTTCTAGCTTCGATAGAACTTACGATAGGTTTTACCGCAAATTTTCCAGCGATTATCCAAAAAATTACAAATGCTAATAAAGTCCAGAATGTATATCCTAAATCTGGAGTTATTAAGCTCATGGCGTCGAATAATAATATCATATATCTTTAGTTTTTACTTTACCATTTGGTGAATTAAATACGGGGCTTGGCAATCCCTTGCCCCGCATTAGTTTTTCTTGGGAGATTATTTCATCAAGAAAGAGAAGATAATAGCGATCAAAGCTGCACCTTCTACAAGTGCCGCCATGATAATCATGGCACCTCTGATTTCACCACTAGCTTCTGGTTGACGAGCAATACCTTCTACGGCTTTGCCACCTATCAAACCAATTCCTAATCCAGCGCCTACCGCTGCTAATCCACATCCAATTGCTGCAATTCCAGTCATTTTTTTGAGTTTTAATGGTTATTTAATATGAAAATATTTTAATGATGAGCGTGTTCTTCTTGAGCTATTCCTATAAAAATTGAAGTCAGTAGTGTAAAGACATAAGCTTGTAGAAAAGCTACGAACAACTCCATCGCATTTACAAAAATCAATAAAGGGATAGCAATCAATCCACCAGTTAATGAACCGCCAACACTCTCTCCTGCTTTGCCTAAGATGAAAACTAAGCTAGCTATACTCAATACCGCTATGTGACCTCCGGTAATATTTCCGAAGAGACGCAGAATCAAGGAAGCTGGTTTAATGAATAAGCCTAAAATTTCTATTGGCGTTAAAATAAGTAATAATACTTTAGGAACACCTGGCATAGCGAATACGTGAATCCAATAATCTTTTTTTGCAAAAAAATTGATTAGTATAAAAGCCAAAGTCCCTAATACTAAGGTAAAAGAAATATTTCCAGAGACGTTTGCACTACCTGGGAAAATAGGAATAAGTCCTAATAGGTTATTAATAAGAATAAAGAAAAATACACAAACTAGGAATGGGGTAAACTTCATATAGTTCTTGCCGATATTTTCTCGAGCGATATCATGCGCTATAAACTGAAACAATGGCTCCATTAGACTCTGTAATCCAATTGGTGCTTGATTCGCTCTCTTAGAGTAAGCCTTTCTGACTAAGAAGAAAATGACGAACAAAATGAACATACCTAAAAGCATGCCGAACACATTCTTTGTAATGGAAAAATCAATGATATGACTTCCATCCACAGGGTGCACACGGCTATGTTCCATTTTATAGCCATCCACCTCTACGGTGCCTTCGCCATGATGGGCATGAAATTTGGATGATAGTGTGGTAAACCAATTTTTCTTATCCTTATTGTAGATAATAACAGGTAATGGCAATGAAGTATGGCCTAAAATATGAAACTCATTCGCATCAGCTATGTGATGCATAATGAGTCCTACTGGATCAAATGTTTTACCATGTGCATCAGTAGCTTCAGCCGCTGAAACAGGAGTCGCAGCCGGTGTTGCTGTTACGACTTTTGAAGCGGTATCAACTATAGCATGGACTTCCGATGAAGCCAAGGCAAAAAAACTGAAAATTACCGAAAATAAAAAACTGAAAATCAATCTATTAATCATCTAAGCTGCCTTTAAAATATTTATCTTTCTAAAAAGCGCTGCAAAAGTAAGGAATTTAATCTTAACTTTTGGAATAATTTTACCTGAATTAAACCTAAAATGCAAAAACCTATCCAAGATTTAAAATTACTCAACTTTTAAATTTAACATGTATGAAAAAGCTTATTTTAATTCTGTCGATCACATTTTTATCAAACGTAATACAAGCTCAGGATAAGCCTGCAAAAGGACAAATCTCAGCAGAAGAAAAAGCCAAACTTAAAGAGATGAGAAAGGATCTCAATCTCACAGAAGAACAAAAAGCCAAACTTAAAGAGATTCACAAAGAAGCTAAGGCAAACAAAGAAGCTAGAAAAGCTATGTCGAAAGAGCAGCGAAAAGCAGAAATGCAAGCTACAAAAGCTAAGGTAGACTCCGTTCTCAACAATGAGCAAGATGCGAAGATGTCAGAAATCAGAAAGAAGAGAAGAGAATACCGAAAAAACTAGGCATTTGAAAGTTGGCAAATACAATGAATAAACACGAATAATTCAATGCAGTAATTCACAGTTTATTCACATGAATTCACATAAAAAAAGGACTGTTTTTCAACAGTCCTTTTTTTCTAAAGTTTCGAACCAAAATTATGCAATCGTGACTTTTTTATCTAAATATACATCTTGGACAGCATTTATTAGCTCTACTCCTACCTTCATATCTTTCTGAAAAGCTTTTCTACCAAGAATTAATCCTTGACCTCCAGCTCTTTTATTAATAATAGCTGTTTCAATAGCTTCAGCCATATCCGAAGCACCTTTTGACTCACCCCCAGAATTGATCAAACCCGCACGACCCATATAACAATTTGCCACTTGATATCGGCAAAGGTCAATAGGGTTATCTGATGTCAATTCAGAATAAACCTTGTCATGTGTTTTTCCATGTTTGGTCGCTTTGTAACCACCATTATTTACAGGTAATTTCTGCTTGATAATATCAGCTTGAATGGTAACGCCTAAATGATTTGCCTGGCTGCTCAAATCCGCAGAAGCATGATAATCCACACCGTCTACTTTAAATGCATTATTTCTGGTATAACACCATAAAACCGTAGCCATGCCCAATTCATGCGCATATTCGAATGCCTCTGCTACTTCTACGATCTGTCTTCTGCTTTCTTCACTGCCGAAATATATGGTAGCACCTACCGCCACTGCGCCCATTTCCCAAGCACTTCTGATAGTCCCAAACATCACTTGATCATAGGTATTTGGGTAACTCAGGAACTCATTATGATTAATCTTAACGATAAATGGAATTTTATGTGCATATTTTCTAGCGACAGAGCCTAATACCCCATAGGTAGAGGCCACCGCATTACAACCAGCTTCTATCGCTAGTTTTACTATATTTTCACTATCGAAATAAATCGGATTAGGCGCAAAAGAAGCGCCAGCACTATGCTCAATTCCTTGATCCACGGGCAATATACTCATATATCCTGTATTAGCTAATCTACCATTTCCATATAGTTGCTCGAGGCTTCTTAAGGTAGGAATATTGCGATTGCTATGTGACCAAATTTCTGAGACAAAATCTCCACTTGGCTTGTGTATCAAACTTTTATCAATAGCTGGTTTTGAAAAGTTTAGTAATAGGTCTGCTTTTTGATCACCTATTAGAGATGCATAATTCTGGCTCATGAAGGAAAATTTTTGGGCAAAATTAAAGAATTTGAACATTTAACTTAGAATAATTCATAAAACCTCAGATAAAAACGCAGCTTCGAGGTCGCTTTAGATAATTTAGGGTCTGCTGAAAAATTCAGAAGTGCGACAAATACGAGCAATCAAGCCGAAGTTGTATAGACATACTGCGAGGTGAATACCGTAAGCGTATTAGTAATAGTCCAATGTCGCATGGCTCATTGTACTAAACAAATACTGCTACGGCATTTACCATAGCAAGGTATTAAAATGGGTTGGACCATTTTAAAACCGCTATTGGTAGAAGATGGCGAAGTAGCTGGTGTGCTTCTGAGTAGCCTAAAAATCTTGTCGGTAAATGCAAGATATTTGGGCGTGAACTCTAGTAAACTTGTTTTTACAATTTGCATTTTCAGGGGGAAAAGTTTTTGCAATCTTTTGGCTATCCATTGTTTTGGCGTTTTTCAGCAGACCCTAATTTAAATTTATATAAGCTTTTGTCTAGCCTTAAATTATACCAAATTAGTTACTAATTCGTTTCTACTTTTGAGGCAATAAAAAATTAAAAAAATCCATGCGTATTCCTAACATCATTCTTATTACTTTAGCTTGTATAATCCTTGCTTGCAAGGAAAATCCTTACAATCATACTAGCGAATATCTGAAACTAAACCTCGGTGCCGACAATTTGACTATTCATAAATCAAAAGATTCTGTCATTATCGATATTTATTATAATATTCCTCCTCTCATTGGATTTGACTTCCAATCATCCTCTGCTGCACTTCAGTTCATAGATACAGCTGGAGAGATCGTTAAAAAGAACTCCATTGAACAGGTAAAGGTCAAAATTCACGCTAATCAGCAAGTCACGGAATATAACTACCCGATTGCAGACCTTAGAATGAATCAAATCGGAATGAACTTAACCGCAAATTTTTTACAAAATTTTCTAGGTGGACGAAATCAGCACAACGCTCGCTATGTAGACCTCGATAAGATTTCATTAGAAGAATTATTTAAACTCAATACAGTGAACGAACAAATTCAATCTACTGCCACTATTACGGACGTTACTTTCGATGGATTTAGCTCGCATGCATCAGAACCACAAAATATAGAATTTAGAGGTAGCTTACAAAGCGAAACTGAAACCTTTCCATTTATCGCTCAATATGATAAAAATAAGAATAAAATTTTCTATTTTGGGATTAATGAATAATTCGTTATTACGAATTTCTTGATAAGTCTATTGAAAAACTAGCAATTTAACGGGTCCTTTGCTTATCTCAGTAAGGTAAAGGTGCCTGTCTTCTCCACCTTTACTCCATCATTGCCTAGATACGACACTAAATACACATAGCTATCCTCAGAAGCTAGTTGTCCACTGCTAGTATAGCCATTCCATCCGAGATTAGGATCATTGGATTCGAATATTTGTTTCCCCCAGCGATTAAAAATTTTCATATTGAAAACCGATGAATTAAAAAAGAACATCTTCGGTTTGAAAACAGGAGTTACACCATTTATTTTAAAGGCATTTGGCATCCATAGAACTGTACGCATATCGATACATTGACTAGGAGAGATCATGGTAAAGGAGCTATCATGAATAAACCTCAAGGTATCAAATTTATAATTGATGACCAATCTGTAACAAAATTTGCCCTCGGTCTGATAATAATTTTCAGTATTATGTTCATAATTAAAGTCTGATATACTAGGTTCTGCTATTTTATTATAGCTCATGCCATCTGTAGAAAAATATAATTCATACTTAAGCTTTGAATACAGAATAGAATCATGAAAATAGGCTTTTGGCCACTTTAATTCAGTTTTATAAAGCCCTATTTGATTGATTGTCATAAAATTCGTAATTACTTGTCCTCCAGCACTTTTATTATTGCACAAATCTTCATATCTCACTCGGTATGCTACTGCTTTGGATGATTCCCCAAAAGAATCTAGGAAGGAATAAAAACCATTCCCTTCAGATTCATATTTTACTTTTTCTATAGTTCGAAGAACAGAACCACTCCGTGGATCTATCACCAATAAATCAAAAGATTTAGGAATAGCGTCTAGTGAACAATACCATCGTACACGTATCTTATAATTATCGATATAACTAGCACTTAAAGCCTGAAGGAGCTCAGGAACCTGAGATTTACTCGATACAAAACAAAGCTGATTTGAAAAAGAATGTATGGTAGGCTCGCTAGGATGCAGGGCTTTAATACGAATACACAAGGTATCGCCAAATAGGAAGTCTTTATATCGAAAGGTCCGTATAGAAGAGTCTGTCGTAGCCACTAATTCTTCTGCTCCACTATTCTTTTTGATATAGACTTCAAAATTTTTTACTTCGTCATTAGGACCCCAGCCCTGATATTTAGTCCAGGCAATTTCAATCTCATCCTCACAGGGATTGCTCGCAAGACTGAGAAAAACCGGTCTATGTCTAAAAATAGGAGGAGAAAGTCCCTTTTCACCACAGGCACTCAATGAGCCGACCATATGTCCAGTATATACCCCTGAACTGGCTTGAAAGGAGGAGTCTATGTATTCTGTTTTTTCGCGTCCTATTACGGTATCTATAAAGGACGAACCAAAATTAATTAAGACATAAGCCCAGATTTTTTTTTGGTCGAGAACTGGTAGCCATTTATAAACGGGGAAATTATTTTCAATAGAAATAGCGAGTAATCTAGGATAAGGCATAAGCGTATCGCTCAAGGTGTCAGAGAAAGAACTAGAACCCGCACAATTATACTTGGAGGTCATGTAGTAATAATTGGTACTACTGGCATTAATACCTAGATGATTGTAGGTAGTGGTAGTTAAGTTAGTAATTGTAGTGAGTAAGGTATATGGTCCAGATTTAGTTGTCGCATGATAAATTTCAAAATTTTGAAATGCTCCACAAGTCTCGTTGGGATCTTTCCATTCTAATTCATTCGAAGCACCTCCAGCAGTTTTTCTTGTAACACATGTCAGAATAGGAGCTTTGTATTGACCAAGTAGTTCAAATACTAAACTGTAAAACAAGACAAGAAAAAATAACTTTTTCAATACACAACAGATTTTGAATAGGTATTTATATCAAAAATAGTAGGATCTATGGAAATGGATTTAGATTTTGGAATACCTTCCAATAAATTGATCCATTGACAATATTCTGTGTAGTTGTACCCGAGCTTAAACATTCGTACCTTATACATAATTTCTTGTAATGATTTTTCAGAGTTTTTTGACCATTGACTATAGTATTCTTTGGCTGCTTCGCCGATTTTTAACCTTTGCTCCTTAGATAAACGCTCAAAAAGCTCCGATATTGCTTTGAGTGATTCGGGGACATTCTTCATGTCTGTTTCAAATCCAATATGCAAAACAGAAACATCAAAAAAGTGATTTAGATGCGCGTAGACACCATAAGTAATGCCCATTTCGACCCTCAGTAATTTCATTAATGCAGACATATAATATCCTCCAAGAAATACCGTCATTAATTCCAAAGTTTGAAAGTCTTTGAAAGATTTTCTTTGAAAAATTTTCCCAAGTCTTACTGAAGCCTGAGAACTACCCTCCAACTTTTTTTCCATAATACCAGGTGAAGTATGGACTAATCTTACCCTTGGCTTTTTTTGATTTTTTTGCAGTGGATACTTCTTAATCTCAGAATTTATGATCTTTTGGGCTATAGGAATATCGTCACCTGCTAAAAAAAATTCTGGCCTTTGAATTTGTATATGAGTAGCATAAAAATCCTGAATCTGATCTATCTGAATATTTAGATAATCGGAAGGTTGACTATAATAGCCATAAGGATGATTCCATCCAAATAAGTGCTCTGAAAGGAGTTTATCTGCCCAAAAATCTGTTTGCTTTTCTTGTTGTTTAATATTATCTATCACTTGATGTCGCACTATTTCCCAGTGATTTTTTAAAAATTTGGATTGAAATAGAATTTCAAAAAAAACAGGGATTGATTTATCAATAAACTTCGCTTGACAATGAAGCTGAGCAGTGATATGCGTGGGAGTAGAATAGACCTCAATTTGGATACTATATCTGTCTAAATACTCATGAAGTTTTTTACTAGATCGTGCTAAGGTAGCCTTTTTCATCATAGCGGTCACGGATTGAGTCAAGCCTCGCTTTGACTCCGAAACTCGCCCTACAGGAAACAAAGCTACCATTTTGAATAGTTGACATCCTGGTTCAGAAATGATATGCATCTAATAATTGGTTTTTACCGTAGTCCGGACCCCATCAGTATATTTAACTAAAATAGCATCTGGATGACCTTTTGCTTTGATACTTTTTAATAACTCGATGGCCAAGAGTTTAGAATTGGTGCGACCTATGTAATACCTATAAAAACCATCCTCATACCTAATCTCATATCCTGTAAGATACGGGTACTTATCTAGGTCTATTGGTTTCTTGCTAGAAAGGGTAAATATTTGCACCAGAAAATATTCTTCAATATTACGAACCGGTAAATTTCCTTCACGAGTAGCTTCTGCTTGGGTATAAACTCCAGATTTAGGAATAGGCTTATATTCTGGTGCCTTTACTATTTCTGGTTGGGGATTATAGGTAGATTTATAATTTGGATTTAGACTCGCCTGAAACATACTATCTCGTCTTCGTAGACTATCTTGTTTCTTTTTCTTAAGCATTTTTTTAAGTTCTGCAATACTATCTACTACAATAAATCGCTCATTGTATTGACGGATAGAATCTATAACAAATTTTTCTCTAGCAGTAAGCACTCTGACTCTTTCTCGCTGATAGTGCTTATGATTGGCTTTGATATTGACTATACCTCTAGGAGATAACTCATCTTTAACACCGTACAATTCAATGGTATCCCTTACATTTTCACTTTGTTTTTTCCTTGGCTTCTTTGGATACATATCCCAAATATCCTCGTATGGAATATCTAGCGAACCATGCGGTGGAGGTTTAGAACCAAAGAGTTTGACATATTCATCTACAGCCTTTTCCTTAACTACTTCATTGATTTTATCTTGTTCGCGCATGAGCGTCTTTCTGATAAATGCAGTTTGCTCCACATTCTCTACTATTCGATCGTTAAAGTCATAATGAAGTTCTGGTATTTTATCAAAAAACGCATATCTCAAATCAGTTAAAGCCACTTTCATTGTAGAATATTGAACTATATTTAAATTTACATCTTCTATATGCTTTTCCTCTATGTTTGAAATAGGCAATACCGCATACCGCTCATGATCTATGAGAGTCCAAATGGGAATGAAACCCATATCATGTGTCGTAACCCTTTTCGTAGCCTTATCTTTCCGCAATACAATCTCTACCACTGCGGATTTATCGCGTTCTCTTTCATTAGATTCTGCATTAAAATAACCTATATTATCTACATGTAACTTTAATGAACCATCAGAATAAGTCAGTAAATCTGCACTTGTGAAAGCTTCACCACCTCCAGTTCCTATTACTATATCTATACCCATATTGAGTAGCTCGACAACTTTACCTAGCTTCAAAGAGTCTTGCCCAGCCCAATCAATATATGCTATAACATATTCAGCTAACATGGTATCCTTGGACTTCTTTACGTCTCTTTGTATAGAATCCAAATGGAAAAAACTGACCTGATGAGAAGGCAGGTCTAAGAGTACAGAATCGCAAGAATAATTGAGAAACGCAATTCTCATATCCTTTTTCTCTAAAACTAAAGGAAAATTAGATTTCTTATCGAGAGTATCTTTATAAGAACCTACTCTAAAGATATCCGTATAATTTAGCTTTTTTAAAGTCATTTGATTCAGGTGCTCCCTATCCGTTAATGCATCGGCATTTGACATCATCAAAACATTGAATCCGGTGTATTCTAATTCTGCCAAAAACTCATCAGGGGCACTATTTGGGAACGTAGTAATATTGGCTCTATTGGGAAAAAAAGAACGCAGACTACCTACAACATAATCTGGATAAAAGAACAAAGGTTTTACCTGTCTGAACCAGCTTCGATAATTGTACTGACCAGTCTTTGTATGGGCATATTTTTTTAGCAGCTGACTTTTATGAATCAAGTCTCCGCACAACATTATTTTCAAATAATGAGCAGTAGTGTCGGCGATGAGATCTTTTTCATACTCAATAGAAGTATTGCGTACAGACATTTTTTCAAACTGCGCAGATACATTTTGTGCTAAGAAAAAAAGTATAAAAGCAATACTATTTCTTAGGAAAAAAGTCATGAATACTTTTATTTGAATGAATAAAAACTCCTTTAGAGCTAAGTTTAGCGTTGTGTATCATAGCCCTAGCTAACTGGTTTGCTGGCATTCCTTTTATATTTTTCAAGAACCCGACCATCAAAAAATTAAACATCCTCAATACAAACTGTACGATGGACTCCCAAAATCGAAAATCAGAGCGAGGACCTATCAACACATAGGGTCTAAATATATGTAACGATTCAAAACCTACTTTAATGAGGGCATTCTCCGTTCTTCCTTTTAAAGATAAATATGTAAACCAAGAATTAGGACTAGCACCAGATGAGCTTATATAAAGGAATTTATTTACCTTATTGTGGTGAGCAATTTTCGCGATATTAATGCAATAATCAAATTCAACTTTTTGGTATTCTTCAGATTTCGATGTTTTTGATTTCGTAGTTCCCAGACAATAGTATAGGTGATCACAAACAAAAACATTCCAATCTTTATGTATATCCCGAAAATCTACGATTTTTGTCTCTAACTTCTCATGTTCGAAATCCAAATATCTTCTGACAACAAGAGTCACCTTACTGTATAAATTGTCTTCAAGTAGAAGCTTAGTAAGTTCCGCTCCTACCAATCCATTAGCTCCTACCACTATTGCATGTAATTCCTTTGACATAAGTATGCGAAGTTAAGAAGAATTTACCTACAGATATATTAAAGAAATCCACATTATTATCCCTTGAGCTTCACCTCTACTAATTCAGGACTTTTGCGGCTCATTGTTAATATCTTGTAATGATAGTGCTCATCTTCAAAAATCTCTCCTTTTTCAGGAAGTTCAGGGCTTAAGGAAGCAATGTAACCAGATAATGTCTCATAAGTTTCATCCTTTGGGATTTCATATGGCAGTTGCTCATTAATATCATCGATACTATTGAGCGAATACACACGATAAGTATTTGCATCTAACCTTTCTACTATATTAATTTCTTCATCATGTTCGTCTTGAATATCTCCCACTAACTCTTCCAAAATATCCTCCATGGTTATAATCCCTATGGTAGCGCCAAATTCGTCTACGACGATTCCGAATTCTGTCTTATTCTTCTGAAAAGAGCGGAGCACATCCATAACACGCTTATTTTCATTGATAAACAATACATCTCGTTTGATTTCACTCACCTTCTTCGACTGCTTTTCAATTAAATTTTTCAAAATATCCTTTGAGTGCACCATGCCTATTATATTATCTAAGGAAGCATTGAAAACAGGATATCTCGAATAACCCTGCTCCAAGACTATACGAGAAGCTTCTTCGATAGAAATTTCGACAGGAATTCCCACTACTTTTGAGTTATGTACAAAGATTTGTTTAACCAATCTGTCATCGAAATCAAAAACATTTTGAATCAGCTCTCGTTCACTGTCCTCTATAGCTCCACCTTCAGCACTTTCAGAAATAATTAATTTCAATTCTTCCTCGCTGTGAACCAATTCTTCATGCATACGCATTCCCATAGCTTTTAGAAAAAGGTTAGCGAGACCATTCATAAAGGAAATTAATGGTAGGAAAAGTGTTCTGAAAACTTTTAGAGGAGCTGAAATAAATAGTGTAGTTTTTAAAGGACTTCTTATGGCAATAGATTTAGGAATCAATTCTCCAAAAACAATATGCAACATAGTGATAATGAAGAAACCTATCGGTAGGGCGAATTTATCAGAAAGAGTTTTTGCTTGAATAGGATCAATAAAACTCAAACTTGACAAAACACTATGAATGAAATGCTCCATTGTTTTTTCGCCTACCCAACCTAAAGCCAGCGAAGCCAAGGTAATACCTAGCTGAGTAGCAGCGAGATAGCCGTCTAAATGCTGCACAATGTGCCTAGATAGTTTGGAAACAAAACCTTTTTCTAAAGTCTCTAATTGAGAGCTACGAACCTTAACAATAGCAAACTCTGCTGCTACAAAAAATCCATTGAGAAATACTAAAAAAAGAGTGAGAAAAATATTGGAGTAACTCAGGGGTTCGGGGTCCATATAGATTTAATATAGAATTATTTATAGCAAATATAAACAAATTTTAGTTTAAGCTTGAACTAAAGTAAAATTAAAATGCCACCCCTAGCAGAGTGGCATTTATGATAAAGATTGATAATATTAATTTTCGTTCTTATCCATCTGTTCTTTAAGTGCTTGCAATGAATCTAAGTCACCTAATGTAGACTTATCAGTAGAAGCATTCAGTTTTTGCACGGCTTTTTTAGTTTTAAGAGCCTCAGCTTTTTTCTCATCATGCTCTGCAGCCTTTTCTTCTGCCTTTCGCTCTTCCCACACTCGTGTATGAGACACTAAGATTCGCTTATCATTTCTATCGAATTCAATAACCTTAAATTCATATTTCTGATCGATATCTATAATAGAACCATCTTCTTTCTTAGCATGTCTGGTAGGAGAAAACGCTTCTAAGCCATAAGGAAGGGCTACTTCAGCACCTTTTTCATCGCGCTTGATGACAGTAGCTTCATGAATACTGCCAACAGGGAATACTTTCTCAAATGTATCCCATGGATCTTCTTCAATCTGCTTATGTCCCAAGGTAATTTTACGAGCCTCATTATCTATCTCTAGTATAACTACATCAATTTCTTTACCTACAGAAGTGAACTCACTTGGATGACCATAACGCTTAGTCCAGCTTAGGTCAGAGATATGAACCATTCCTCCAATACCTTCTGCTAATTCTACGAATACCCCATAAGCCGTAATATTTTTCACAAGACCAGTATGCTTGGTACCTTTAGCAAATTTATCCGCAATGCCAGCCCATGGATCTTCTTGAAGATGTTTGATAGAAAGAGACATTTTTCTGTCATCATTTTCTATAGTCATGATTTTAGCTTTATGCGTATCGCCTACTTTGAAGAATTCACGACTATTTACAGGTTGATTAGACCAAGAAATCTCTGAAACGTGCACTAATCCTTCAACACCTGGTGTCAATTCTAAAAATGCACCATAGTCTTCTACATTCACTACTCTACCCTCAATAGTATCACCTACATTCAATTTCTCCATCATTTCATCCCATGGATGCTTGGTCAACTGCTTCATACCCAGAGAAATTCTCTTCTTATCATCATCAAAGTCAAGTACGACTACGTTTACCTTATCATTAACAGCTAAAATTTCGGTTGGATGCTGTATTCTACCCCAAGATATATCTGTAATATAAAGAAGACCATCTACACCTCCTAAGTCCATAAATGCTCCGAAGTCTGTGATATTCTTCACCACACCTTCTAGTACTTGACCTTTCTCTAATTGACCGATGATAGCTGCTCTCTGACCTTCAAGGTCAGCTTCAATAAGTGCTTTGTGAGATACGACTGCATTTTTAATCAACTCATTGATTTTTACAATCTTAAGATCCATAGTCTTACCTACATACTGATCGTAATCTGTGATAGGCTTCACATCGATTTGTGAACCAGGAAGGAAGGTTTCTAAGCCGTATACATCGGCGATCAAACCACCTTTAGTCTTAGACTTAATGTAACCAGTCACTATTTCTTCATTTGCATGAGAAGTTTTAATCTGCTCCCACGCTTTGAATAATTTTGCATTTTTTCTAGATAAAACAAGGTGACCTTTCTTGTCTTCTTTTGACATTACATACACCTCATATTCCTGACCAATTTCCAGTTTTTCAATATCTCTAAATTCAGATAATGGAACGAGTCCATCTGATTTAAAGCCTACGTTTAATACCACATCGGAAGAGGTAATGGCGGCTATTTTTCCAGAAATGATTTCGTGCTCATTGATCGTATTCAATGAGTTACCATACATTTCATCGTAATTTTTTCTTGTAGACTCGTCATAAGTAGTTACATTTCTTTTACTTACCGTCCAATCGAAGTCGTCGTGTGCAGTGTTATACGCTGCTTTGTTGTTTGAGTCTTGCATTGCAAGTTTAATTTTAAAGGGTTAACAATATTATGAATTCCCACTTTTTAAAAATGGGAGTGCAAAGATAGTCATAAAATATTAAAAATGAGGGATTATATTGGGAAAAATCGACATTTCCAGTTAAGAGACCAGAATGATTGTTTCTCTGCTCCAAACTGGGAATAAAAATTAGCGATGGACTCTATGCTAGAACCTTCAAAATCAATAACTTTTATTTCATTCTGTTCTATTATGGAATTGATTAAAAAACTCATGGCTTGCATTTTCTTACCTTCGTCAGAGGAATATGGAAAGAGCAAATAAACTCTATTTTTGAGTTGGACATACATTAATATAGCCACCTGTTTATTTTCAACCTTGTCCAAAGCATAATTGTATTTTAACAGGCTAGACTTTAACTTCCAAAAGTTTAACGCATATTTTTTGAAAACTAATTTTTTAAATAAAGGTAAACTGGCAAGAAATAACTCGAGAGCAACATGAGAGAGTTCTAAATTTAATTCAAGCTCCTTTTTCGCTTTCGACAAATTTTTAACTAGTAATGAAGAATAATTCTCCCTAATCTGATCTATGTTTTTATCCGATTTATCCAAAACAAAGTTAAATTTTTCAATAGCTTCACTTTCTTCTTTCCTATCCATTACAGCATAATCGATTTTCAGATTATTACTTTTAAGATAAGTCCAAGCACCTTCCCATTCTTCTTCACTCAATGGTCTATTATCAAACTTTTGACAAAATGGGGGCATGCATATATAAGGTAATATTCCCCACTTCTTTTTGCGATAAAATGGAAGAATCTTCTCATAATCTCCCCATACAAAACCATACCAATTATCTAGACAAACAGCATTCAGAAAATGAAATTCATCATAAATATCCATCTGATATCTTTCTACGCAGTCGTTCCACTTTGCTGCGTTAATTGCGGAACTGTGTAGAACTTTAAAATTCATGTTGTTGTATAATTACTTCTATTTCTTGCTTTAGTTTTTGATTATCGTGATAAAGATACGCACGAAAATCATGATGTGCAGCCTTTTCTATGACAGCTGGAGTATCGTCCCATAAATAAATAGGGTTCGACTCTTTTTCCGATATAGCCTTGTAAAAGTTCGCTTCGGACTTTAAATATCCTAAATCGCAACTAAAGTAAAAACAATCAAACTCATTGTCCAAACCTTGATTATATAATAAATATTCTTTTCGACACCTTTCCTGCTGTGATGCGATACCCACACGATACCCTAAAAGCCTATAATGTCTTATAAGTAAAAGTAATTCTCGATCAAGCTTGACATCATTGCGAAACCAATAATCTAAAAATTCATCTACTGACTTTTCCCATTTCCATATCTTTAAAAAAGTAGGCAACATCTCACTCAAATCCTTATCATTTGTCAAAGTATATGGAAATTCTGATTCAAAGAACTGACTAAATATTTGAGGGTCTACACCGAAATCTTTCGAATACGACGTGGTAAAATAATCTGATTTATTGAGCACACCATCAATATCTAAAAGAAAAACCATACTATCTTAAACCAATTTTTTCATTAACTCGATACTCGATTCGAAATTTTGTCGCCACTCATCTTCAGCAATAATGTCATTGTGAAAGATAGGAATAAAAACACCTCCATAATTTAATACCTCAGCATACAACTGCTGAAAATGCTCTTGAAAATTTGGTTTCCTATGATGCTTGAATATACTATCCATGATACATGGGGTATATATTTTCAAGTGGGTCTTTCTATTTTTGTTTAAATCAAAAAAATAAAATGGCAAACTCGTACTTGTGCGAAAACCTATATGTGTGCCATATCCGAGCGAAAAATCATTTTGAATACCATGTCGAATCAATACGTTAGCAGTTGTCTCTACATCAAATCGAAGATAATGAAAACGAACAGATTTTATGGGTCGCTGATGCAGTCTGGATAACCAATCATACTCTTCAGAGAAGAGTCCTCTTTCTTCTGCATAGTAGGAAGGGTGCAGTCCTACTTTGGCTTTGGATTGAAACTTATCTATCATAGCACGAAAAGCTTCACTGTCCCTTTGATTGTGGTGATCGACTTCCGAAGGATGCTCTGGACATAATATGAAAAATATAGATGTTAAATCTCCTAAAACATCGAGCATATAATCTGTTGTATCGTATTTATCTTTCGCATCTAGAAAAGAAAGTTCTTTTAAACTACGTTTTAACCATTTACCTAAAGATACATCGCGAGTATAAAATGGATGATCTATATCGACTGTCATGAGGGCTTTGGGTCTAGATAGCTTAAAATCAATGTCAGAAAATTTGTGTCGAAGCCACTTTCCAAACCATAGTATATATCGATTAACCATAGCTGTTTCCAGAAAACCGTACTGAAAGGCAATAGATTGAATAGCGGCGTAGCGTCCATGTTTATCTTTGACACAGGGTAAGTATTCCTCATAACGCGAAATCAAATAAAACATTGAGGCAAAAATATCGTAACCTATGCCATCGTATTCTACCGTTTTAAAAATGACAACTAAATCTTCTACGATTAACTTATGACATGACTGATGCTGGATATCTGTCTCCCACAATAACCTAGCCGCTGGCAAAGATGGTAGTCCAAGAATATATTCCCCATAAGACCATTTCATACGGTTATCCGCTGAGTTAAAAAAATCTTTATTCGAGGTTAATTCATAATCTATAGCCAAAGTTTCCTTCAGTACAAAGTCGAAGATATATTGCACTCTTGGACTAGGAGCAGGAATATAAATCAGCATCATTTCACAAAACTATGATTTCTTAAATATTTTTTCTTAAGCATAGTATTGGGTAAGTAGCAAACATCTTTTGTATCTTCATAGATGGCCATTAATACTTCAAATATAGGAGTAACGCCAATTTTATCAATAAATTGAAAATCTTTTTGAAAAAAATCATTTTCTAATGAAATTATATTCTCATTTAGCAATTTAATTTTTTCATTGATAGCTAAAAAATCAACCCTTGGCCTGAACATACCGACAACATCCTCTACTTGTATCACATTTAAATTAAACTTAGACATAAAATCTAAGGCTATTGACCATTCATTTTTACGATAAGCTGATAGCTCAATAATATTCGTGTTTAAATAATATTCTACAGCATTGATACCAAAAATATGTGAGCGAACTTTTGCTGGATAGATATATGCAGATTCTGCTATCGATTGCTTGACTGAGGATAAGAAAATGAGCTTATCTCTCAGTCCTGCATAAATGGGGAAATTCTCAGAATCGTCGTCAAAATTCAAATCAAAAATGATATCGAAGTTTTTGAAGTCTTCTTCATCATCCCCATCGGAAACTTCTATTTCATAAACCTTGTTATCTAACTTTTTTCTTAGAAGTTGACAGAGACTTTCCTCGCCTATGATGAGAATTTTTTCCATGAAGCAGATGATTAAATTGTGGGTCTGTGAGCGAAATTAAGAAATTTTCAATATCTAGCATATCTGTTTCCGTTAAATTCAACTTCTGTTTAACTAAACTGTCTTCATTAATGGGATTGGAAACTATTGAATATATATCATTATAATACTGAATGACCTCGTTAAGAGTTTTCATACTTCCGTCATGCATATAAGGTCCAGTGACCGCCACATTTCGCAAACCAGGCACTTTAAATTTACCTAAATCTGATGGGTCATTTGTGATTTGAAATCGTCCACTATCATTGTATCTCTTACCATCAAATAGCCCTATATTTCGAAACTCATCTCCGGTAAAATCTGGAGAAAAATGGCACTCAAAGCACTTATTCTTTTGGTCTAGAAATAGTTGATGTCCTCTTTTAGCGGAGGCAGAAATTGCATTCTCATCACCTCCCATATATTTATCAAAAGGACTTGTGGTCTCTAAAGTACGCTCAAACTCTGCTATTGCATTGAGTATATTCACTCGACTTGGATTCTCTTTATATACTTTTCTGAATAAGCCTTGATAAATTTTATCGTTTATAATTCTCTCAAAAGCATTATCCAAAAGAATATCCATTTCATTATGATCTTGGATAGGAAATGTAGCTTGCTCTTCAAGTGTTTTGGCTCGACCATCATAAAAAAACACTTCCCTTGAATTCATATTCATCACACTAGGACTATTGCGCTTACCTGCACGACCATAGACTCCAAGACTAACAGCAGAAGTATCTGCAAAAGCAAATTCAGGCTTATGACAGCTAGCACAGCTAATTTTATTATTCTTCGAAAGACGCGTATCAAAAAATAACTTTTTACCCAAGTCTGCTTTAGTTTCAACTCTTGTTTTCGAACTCAATGAAAACAGAAGACTTGCTACAAAAAACAAAAAAGAAATACGTATCATTTCCTTACCAAATAAAAAACACAAGTAGTTAGAAAATCGCGTATATGAGGAATCGCTTTAATAAATGAAAATTGAATTCGAGGTTTGAGTCCGAATTTATACTCATAGATGGGATTGAATAAATAATGCCTTTCATTCATGATGCTTAAATTCGTATCTTTCACTATTCGCTCAAACCTAGCCGTAGATATTCCTGTTTCTTTTATTTCAATGTAGGCCTCCGGAGAAGGCACTTTTAATATTTTTAGAAGCAATTTAAACAATGGCCAAGGAAGAACATGAGAATAAGGTAGCGTGGCGAAGATTTTGTTCGTAGAAATCTGCTGATGACCTCCAAAAGGCATATTGAATGGTGGGAAACCAAAGAAAATACAACCTCCTTTTTTCAAATACTGCTTTAAAACAGGCATCACCTTTTCCTGATCATGTATATGTTCTATGACATCTTTTAGAATAATTAAATCGAAATGTTCATTAAATTCAGATTGAAAACTTGAATCATAAATATTCTTGGCTATAAACTGTGCCTGATTATTTTGAATGTATTCCGCATTCAACTCTTTTGCCTTCTCTAATCTCGCAGCATCTAACTCCACACCTACTCCATAGCAACCTCGCTTTATAAATGCCTTTAATACACCTCCTTCAGCACAACCCACCTCTAAAACCTTCATTCCTTCCTTAACTGGAAATACTTCTTCAATAAATGGAATAACTGACTTCTCCGCATTTAGTGTCTGCATTTCGTAATACCATTGTGTGTTTGTATGAAATTCGTACATGTAAAATTGGTTAGTTAATATATTGAATGGTCGCTGTTAGAAGCAGCTTTTGTATTTTTAAGTATGCATTCATTTCGCACAATATTTAAATTAAAAATTCAGCAATCAAATCTAAAGAGGAATATTATCATGCTTTTTCTTAGGTAGATTAACTACTTTATTTTCTAACATGGTAAATGCTTTTATGACTTTCAATCGAGTTTCTCTAGGAAATATAACTTCATCAATAAACCCTCTAGCCGCAGCTTTATATGGATTGGCAAAGGTTTCTGTATACTCATTTTCTTTTTCTTTCCATGTAGCCTCTTTATCATTTGAAGCATTAATCTCATTTTTGAATATAATTTCTGCTGCTCCTTTTGCACCCATGACCGCTATCTCCGCACTAGGCCATGCTAAATTAACATCGGCGCCAATATGTTTAGAATTCATAACATCGTAGGCTCCTCCATAGGCTTTTCTGGTTATCACCGTAATTTTCGGAACTGTCGCTTCACTGAATGCAAAAAGCAATTTAGCTCCATTCGTGATAATCCCCTGCCACTCCTGATCTTTACCTGGAAGAAATCCAGGAACATCGACTAGGGTCAATAAAGGAATATTAAATGCATCGCAGAAACGAACGAAACGTGCCGCTTTTCTGCTCGAATTAATGTCTAAGACCCCTGCCAAACTGCTAGGTTGGTTAGCTACAATACCCACACTGCGTCCACCTATTCTACTAAATCCACAAATTATATTTTCTGCCCAGTCTTTATGAACTTCAAAAAAAGAATCTTGATCAATGATTCCTTCAATAACATCGTGCATATCATATGGCTGATTGGGACTAGCTGGTATGAGCGTGTCAAGTTTTTCTCGCGACTCATTCCCTATACTAAACTCATTTTGAAAAGCTGTATCTTCACAATTCTGAGGCAGATAACTTACCAATTTTCGAATCATGCTTAAACACTCAACCTCATTCGGTGCTTTAAAATGAGTTACCCCACTTATGCCTGAATGGGTATCAGCACCACCCAATTCTTCACTTGTGATATCTTCATGGGTAACGGTTTTTACGACATTAGGACCTGTTACAAACATATAACTGGTCTTCTCCACCATAAAAATAAAATCCGTAATAGCTGGAGAATAGACCGCACCGCCTGCACATGGCCCCATGATAGCTGATATCTGAGGTATCACGCCACTGGCTTTGGTATTTCTCCAAAAAATATCTGCATACCCCCCTAAGGAACTCACACCTTCTTGTATACGCGCACCTCCGCTATCATTCAAACCGATAATCGGTGATCCATTCTGAACTGCCAAATCCATGATTTTACATATTTTCTCTGCATGTGTCTCCGAAAGTGAACCTCCGAATACCGTAAAATCTTGAGAAAATACATAAACTAAACGCCCATCAATAGTCCCATGACCAGTCACTACGCCATCTCCGAGATACTTCTCATTTTGCATTTCGAAATCCGTGCACCGGTGCTCAACAAACATACCTATTTCCTCAAAAGAACTTGGATCTAGAAGTATCTCTATGCGCTCCCGTGCAGTAAGTTTTCCTTTCTTATGCTGAGATTCTATGCGTTTCTCTCCTCCTCCTTGCTGAGCGAGTTTCCTGTAATGTTCTAGTTTTTCAAATGCGTTCATCTTTTAATATTCGATAAAAGACAAACTTACGATTTTTTAAAATAATGAAGGAGTTTTGAAGTTTTGCGCCCCAAATTCACAAAATTCTATTTATTAACACAACTTTCCTAGTGTCTTCTCGCTAATGTTTAACCTCTGGGAAGACAATTTAGCACTTAATTCATAAAGAGTGAAAAACAGCTCTTGTTAAACAACTAAAGCCTCCTCCCGCCTTTCAGCTTTTCCGTGAGTGCTTTGAAGGCGTCGGTTTTACCATCTCTTAGAAGAGCAGCCTGCTCTGGCCAGGTTTCAGGCACATGCACTCGGAAGCGAGGACCGGCCTTATCCAGCAATTCATCGAGCTCACTGACTGTTTTACTAGCTAATTGTTCATAGGTGAATATTTGATTTTCATTGAGCATCTTTTCTAAAGCAGGTCCTATACCTTCTATCACTTTGAGATCATCGCTAGCGCTACTTTTCTTTTTAATAGATGGTTGTGTTGATTTCTCATTTTCGGTTTTATTGGACTCAAGGTCTCCTAGAGTCTTGACCTCTGCATTTTTAAGTGAAGCTAAGGCAGAAATTTCTCCAAGAGTTGTGGTTTCTTGTTTAGGTTTCATGCTGCCTCCACCTTGACCACCGACTTTCTTAATAGCACTTTTTAATCCTGAGACTTGTGAAGATTCATCTGTTTCTCCTTTTAATCGATTGATTTCTAATCGAAGTCTTTCTATTTGCTCTGCTAAATCACCTGTAGTCTCGAAGCCACTAGAACTTGAATTTTGTTCAATGATATATTCTTTCTTTCTAAATCCGATAAAATGTCTTAATAAGAACCCAATAAGGGCAGCACCTAAAAGCATGAGCAGAATGTGGGCCGTGGCATCGCTTCCGTCATATTTCTCCGTTAGATTTTGTCCAAAAGCATTTAAAATTAGGAATGATTTTATCATAATTAATAAATTTGAATGAATTTAAAGAATAATTACCTCTACTCGTCTATTTAGTGAGCGATTTTCAGGTGTAGAGTTATTTACCTTAGGGGCACTTGAACCTTTTCCCTCGCATTCTATTTTGTCTTCAGGTATACCCAGTTTTATCAGACGATCTCGCACAGTATGTGTTCTATTTAAGGATAAGATCTGATTCGATTCTTCATCCCCTAGATTATCTGTATGCCCTACCAATTTTATCTTTTTACCAATGGATGTTTGAACTAATTCGTTCAAAAAAGATTCTAGCACCTCACTTTTTATTTCACTATCTGAGTTCGAAGGGAAATAAACCTCCGAAATACCGTGATGGGTAACAATCTGCACCGCTTCACTATTTAAATCTAACTCTACAGCTTTATCTACCATAGTAGCTATACTTAAGCTATCTGTGAATTCAAGTTGCTGACTATGACTAAAAACGCTAATTTTATTAGAATCAAGTCCACGATTTATTAGGAGCTGTTTTAAGACATTTGCTCTAGCCAAACCTAAATTTTCATATTCAGAATGATTCACCTCGTCACTAGAATAATAACCTACAATTTCAATATTATTGAATTTACTCAACTGAATTATAGAATCTGAATAAATATCAAAATTTCCTAAAACATAAGCATGAGAATTCTTAAAAAACCTTAATGGAAAAGACTGTTCATGAATTGAACTATCAGACTCGGGACACAGATTTTTAATGTCACAAACGTAATATCTACTACATAAAATGATATAAAATATGAGAGCGAAAAGAAGCAATACACTCTTTAAATTCATGATTAGATTTTAAAACTATAGCAAATGTATATAAAAAAATGATTTATATGCTAAAAAATCCTTGAAGATTTTGCTCTAATTAGCTATATTTGTGAGACTAATATATCTAAGCAACAAAACTTTAATGTGAGAAAAATCCTTAGTTTTCTTTCGCTTTTGGTCATGCATACACTCTGTCTCGCACATAGTGGGCAGTCTAGTAAGCTGATTTATATCGAAAACAAAGGACAATGGCATAATAATGTACGGTATAAAACCGCTATTCGCAATGGTGCTATCTATTTAGAAAACAACAAAATAACTGTCAATGTCACCGAAAATAATAGCCACAAATTTGACTCCAGTTTTGATTTTAACCGAATATGTAAAGGACATGCTTATAATATTGAGTTCATCAATAGTAACATGAATACTCAAATAGTAGCTGAAAAAAAGTTTCAAGAATATTTCAATTATTTTCTAGGCGATGACCCTACAAAATGGCAAGGTGGCTGCAATGGCTATGAAGACATTCGATATAAAGATATCTATCCAAACATTGACCTCGTTATTAGTTCAAAGTATTTTCAACCTAAATATACTTTTTATTTGCGTGCAGGGGCCAAGGTAGGAGATATTCAGATGAAATTTAATGGACTTTCGGGTATCTACATTGATGCCAAAGGAGATCTGGTATCCACAACCGTACTAGGGGATGTGGTTGATGAGAAGCCTATCACTTTTCTCCATCAAGAAGGTCAAATTAGTGATATTTCTAGCAATTTTATTCTTGAAAATAATATCTTAAGTTTCCAAGCTGATATTAAAAATATTAAAGAAAATCAAGTTTTGGAAATAGATCCGCAAATTATATTTAGTTCCTACAGCGGCTCTACTGGAGATAATTTTGGCGCCTCAGCGACTTATGATAATGCAGGTAACCTCTATGGCACTGGGTTAGTTTTTGCAACAGGATATCCTACAACTATTGGAGCCTACCAAACCACCTTCGGTGGTCAATCAGACGTGGGAATTACAAAATTTAGTCCTACGGGAAATGCTAGAATTTATTCAACCTACATCGGGGGTTCCAGCTATGATGTACCGCATAGCTTGGTAGTAGATGCTAACAATAGACTTATACTGCTTTCTACCACAAGCTCCTCTAATTTTCCAACAACAGTAGGTGCTTTTAGAACGACATTCTCTGGTGGTCCTGCTCTATCAGGAATTGCCTCTTTGAATGGATTAGGTATTTCATATCCCAATGGAGCAGATATAGTCATAACGAAATTTAATCCAGCTGGAACTGGATTGGTTGGGTCTACGTTTTTTGGTGGATCTAGCACTGACGGAGTAGGAATTAGCACGGATTTAGTTAAGAACTATGGCGACGGTATTCGAGGAGAAATAGAAACGGATACATCTGGGAATATTTATCTAGCATCATTGTCGAATTCCAATAATTTACCAACTGTTGCAGGAGGGTTTAAGACAACAAATACAGGCGGCTACGATGGTATCCTAGCTAAATTTAATACAAATTTAACTACATTATTAGCATTTACCTATATAGGTGGATCAGGAGATGATGCCATCTATGATTTATGTTTTGATAATACTGGAAATATAATTGCGGCAGGTGGTACAGCCTCTTCAAATATAGGCGCAACTGCGGGGGTTGTGAACGGAAGTTACAGTGGATCTACAGATGGAATGATTGTATCGCTTAATAATAATCTAACTTCTCTCAGATTCGCTACCTACTATGGCACCAGTAGTTATGATCAGATTTACTTTGTAGAAACTGATAATTCCAATCAAGTTTATGTATTAGGGCAAACTACACATAATAGTACGAATTATTACTTAGTAAGTGCCGCATACTCTATTCCACATACGGGGCAGTTCGTATCTATTCTCAACTCAACAGTTACTACCAAGGTTCGATCAACCATGTTTGGTCGAGGAAATCAAAACCCTGATATCTCTCCCACAGCTTTCTTAGTAGACTATTGTGATAAAATCTTCATTACCGGATGGGGTAGCAATTTAGGCTCATTCAATACATTTTCACTTACGACAAGTGGTCTTCCTGTAACAGCCAATGCTTTTCAATCCACTACGCTTGGGAATGGATTTTATATGATGATTTTGGAGGGAAATTTGAGTGCCTTGTACTATGGTAGTTTTTTTGGTGGTACTACAGCCCTATCACAAGAACATGTCGATGGAGGTACGAGTCGATTTGATAAAAATGGGATCGTCTATCATGCCGTCTGTGCTGGATGCGGTGGACAGCAAAATTTCCCAATCTACCCCAATGCAGCATCTGTAATAGGTCCTACCAACAATAGCTCAAATTGTAATCTTGGGGTCTTTAAGTTTGATTTCGGACTTCCAGTCTCAGCCGATTTCTCCTATACACCAGCTTGCGCCCCCGCTAATATTAAAATGAATAATTTTAGTCATACGGTTAGTAATAATACTCAGTTTTTTTGGTTATTTAGCAATGGTGCAACCTCCACATTAAAAGAGCCTACTATAACTTTTACTACACCAGGAATTTACACGGCAAGACTCGTGGTGCGGGATACCACTTCCTGCAATATTACAGATACTATGATTAAATCTATCATTGTACTCGGTACAACTGCAGATACTTTAACAGACAAGACAATCTGCACGGGGAGTTCTACTCGTATTGGATTTACCAATATTGTAGATACTGGTCTTACTTTCAGATGGTCTCCAACTTCAACTTTAGATGATACTACAATATTAGCTCCATTTGCTTCTCCTTCTATTACAACTAAGTATAGACTTATCATTCAAAAAACCGGTTGTACAGATACCTTTTATCAAAATGTCATAGTAGACACTCCTAAAGCCTTAACTATATTAGGAGATAGTTTGTCTTGTATTGGAGCAAAAGCTATATACACAACTAACAAGTACCCGCAAGGTAGCTACGACTGGCTTCCTAAAAATATACTTTCTCGCTCAAATAAAGATACTGCAGAGTATTCTTTCTCCGCCTTACCTATCACTATCTCTGTAAGCTATACAAGTGCTCATGGTTGTATTAGTTCTGCCACTAAAACAATTTTTGGAGGGAGTCCAGACCTCCATTTGAATGCAGACACCATAGCCTGTAAAGGAGACGTCATAACTCTCATAGCGAAATCTAACTTTCAAGGAGGCATATTTACTTTTTCCCCTACAATTACTCCTATATATCAAAATGCAGATACTACCAGATTTATAGTGGATACTACTTTCACCCTTGTTGTCACGAAAACCATATCTGCTAGTTGTATTGCCAAAGATTCTATAAGAATAAAATTGTTAAAAGATGCTGTGAACTGGCAGGTAGATAGTATCCTCTGCTGGAATGAAGATGTAGTAGCCACGGCCAATACCAATATGAATTATACCATAGTTTGGCAGCCTTCAGCAACTTTAATTACCCCACAGAGCACCAGTCCTGCAAGATTCAATTTTAGTAATACGAATAGGAAAGTATTCATAGAAGCTACTCACAATCAAAAAAGTTATTGTCAGTTTAAAGATTCAGCATTGGTTAAATTCATAGACTTATTTATGAATATAACTGCGGACACACTCAAGTGTAAAGATAGCTTGGTCACAATTAAGCATAATAGTTCAAAAGGCGCCAATGTTCAGTGGAGCCCAGCCTCCCTGCTTATCAATCAAACGGATACATCCGCCACGTTCCGTGTGCCACAAACAAGCTTTTATCGGATGACTGTCGTAGACAATAACTGTATTGAATCTGATTCATTAAAGATACGTATCGTCAATGATCTCATAAAAATCACTGGAGATTCTCTCATATGCCCTGGAGATACAGCTGCCATTCGAGCCACCTTGATGAGTGGATCTAACTATCAGTGGACTCCCTTTCCTCCAATTATAGGTAGGTCAGATACTGCTCATATTAGAGTGAAACCTATTCAATCACAGCTCTTTTTTGTACATATTCAAGACACCCAAAAATGCTATATTTTAGATTCTTTTCTGGTAAGACATCTAGATACTTCTCATACTGCTGAAGCAGATTTTACCGCGAATACGAATTGTCAAAATTTATCCATCAATTTCACAAATACCTCGCGAAGTGTAGCTGCTAATCCTAGCTATGTATGGAATTTTAATGGTCAAGGAACATCTACTCAAACGAATCCTAGTTTTACATTTACTAGTTACGGTTTACAAAATGTTACTTTAATAATCAATGACAATTTAGCTTGTAATAAAACAGATACTATAGTAAAACCAATATATATTCTCAATAATGCCTTTACGACATTGCCACAGATTAAAAGCTGCAAAGGAGACTCTGTCACTATAGGTTTAACTGGAATAGTAGATCCTAACGCTACCATATCGTGGACTCCTAGCAGTCAAATGACAGGAGGCAACACATTTTCTCCAAAGGTTAAGGTCAATACTCAAACTACTTTTCGTGCCTATCTCACGAAAAATGGGTGTACAGATACCATAGAACAAACCGTCTTAATAGACACCGCCAAACCACTAACTATAAATGGCCCTAATATTGTATGTAATCTAGAAGAAGCCCTATACACTGGAACCAAGTATGCTCTAGGAAGCTATCAATGGGAGCCATTCACTCAAATCGCATATCAAAATAGAGATAGTGCACGTATTATTATTAATTCTAATAGTTATGTAAAAGCGACCTACATATCAGAATACAATTGTGTATCGCGAGATAGCATGCTCGTGCAGGTGGTCAATACTGCGCTGAATCTACAAATGGATACAATAGGATGTAAAAATGAAATTTTAACGATAAATTTTTCATCTAATTTACTTGGTGGTCAATATAGTTTTAATCCGAGTTCGAATATCATATCTCAGGGAGCTACCTCTGCTCAGTATCGCGTAGATACCACCCGAACTATTAGTGTAGAGTATCGTGTCAATAACGCATGCTTCGCTACAAAAACAATTCATTTTAAACTTTTACAAGATGCTGTCAATTGGCAACCAGATACCATAACTTGTAAAGGATTAAACACAACTGCGATAGCTAATGTCAATCCTCTATGGAATATCTTATGGAATCCACCAGGATTATTGCAATCTGCCCAGGGAGTATCGCCAGCTACCTTTGGTCCATTTAACTCTGACAGCACTATTTATTTCCAAGCTACCCTCAATTCAAGACCAAGTTGTCAGTTCAGAGATACTGCTCGGGTTCGTTTGTTTGAAAATTTGATAAATATTCAAGGACCGAATAGCAACTGTAAAGATAGTTTTATCAGATTATCTGCCAATCTTATACCGAATACAACCTATACGTGGGGGCCAAACAATGCCCTATTTAATGCGCTACTAAATACAGCTGTTTTCAAAACAGATGTCAGCAGAAACTACTTCGTTTCAGCAAGATTTAAAAATCTTTGTACAGCAGTAGATACTCATTTTGTGTTCGCTGGAAACCCAGACTTAAAATTATGGGCTGATACTATGATATGTGCAGGTGATACCGTATCGCTGAATGCTACTCCATTGAATGGAGCTACTTATCAATGGTCAACAGGTGCTACTACGAGCAAGACTATAGTAACCGTAGTACAACCAAGCACTTATAAACTCACGGTAGTAGATTCTAATAATTGTCATTTAAAGGATTCTTTAAATATCAAAATCTTTAGTAACTCATCATTTAAATTTTTAAGTCGAGATTCTACAGTTTGCCGATTTGATACCGTAAAATTAGAAGTACCAAATATAGCCAATGTGAGCTATCAATGGGCGCCATCTCAGCCTATTCTCTCTGGTCAAGGCACCCATAAAATCAGAGCTTGGATAGATAAAGATACTAAGTTCTATATTAATGCTATTTTAAGCCGGGGTATTAGCTGCTCTGTAATAGATAGTATCAATATGCGAAAAGACACCTTGTATCTCAAAATTGCTGGCAATAAAATAGTTTGCAAAGGTGACACTATAACTTTGAATGCGAATTTTAGTCCAACCTTTACCTATAGCTGGACACCAAATAACTGGATAACCAATAACAAAAATATCGTAAGCTATAAAATTATTGACTCTACGCTTATTCGCTGCGTTGCCGTGAGCAGTTTATTTACGAAATGTAAATATAGAGACTCGATTAAGGTAGATTACAGTAGGTACTTAGACGACCTTAATGTCACTGCTAATCCTAGTAGAATTGAGTATGGTTCTAAAACCATATTGCAGGCCAGTGCCTCTAATATCGTAGGATACGTATGGTCTCCTGCCAAAACCCTCGATAATAGATTTATACCGATACCAGAAGCTAAGCCAGATACAACCACAACGTATTATGTAGAAGTGCGAGATCCACTGGGGTGCAGAAGTGGAGATTCTGTCGTTGTCACTGTATTTTATGAAATATGTGAAGACCCCGAAGTATATCTTCCTACAGGCTTTACGCCAAATAAAGATGGCAAGAATGATGCCCTCTATGTCATGGGTGATAATATCATGAAAATGCATTTAATGATTTATGATCGATGGGGACAAGTCGTATTCGAAAGCAATAATCAGAAAAAAGGCTGGGATGGCACCTACAAAGGAATAGAACTAGAACCAGGTGTATTCGCATATCATCTCTATGTAGAATGTATAGGAGGCGCCAGTATGAGCAAGAAAGGGAATATTACGATATTAAAATAGTGGTCGGTGGTCAGTGGAGAGTGGTCAGTGGTTACCTTATTTAGCAATTTGAACATAGAATTAAGCAAGATTTCTTTTAAGCCTGATTTGAAACAAAAAAACAAGAGACCCATTCTAACTACCAATCATTACTTAGTGAAACTTTGTGCAATACTTCGCGTAACTTTGTGCTACAATAATAAAAATGTATACGCAAAAAAGCTAGTCTCTATTCTTCTCCTTATTCTTTTTTCTTTAACTCTTAGTTTCCTCCGTAGTCAAGACTTACATTTTTCCCAGTATTATCGTACCCCTATCTTTCTAAATCCAGCTAATACCGGTGCTATGGAGGAAGATATAAGACTCATGGCTATAGCCAGAAATCAATGGGCGACTATTCCGGTGAATTATAACTCGATAGGTATAAGCGCCGATATGAATTTCCCATTTAAATTGACCAAAGATAAATTTGGTTTGGGACTACAAGTGCTAGCGGATAGAGCAGGAGACTCTAAATTTACGACATTCCAGGCTACTGGATCTGGTGCTTATCATCTTATCACCTCTGGTCTCAATTTCATGATACTATCTATAGGTGCGAATGTCAATTATATCAATAGAAGTTATAACCCTGAGCTTCTCAGATTTCCAGAACAGTTCAATGGGGATTATTTCGACCCAAGCCTGCCAGTCACAGAGCAGTTTGATAGACTGAGCCTCAATTTTTTTGATTTTGGGATAGGATTAAACTATCAACAAACTTTTATGCAGGAGCATATCTTAGGGATTGGAGCCTCTATGCAGCACCTACTTTCTTCCGAGCAGAATTTTTTAAGAAAATCTACGAATACCTTGTTGCAAAATAGAATAAATATTTATGTCAACGGAGAATTCAGAATCGGCAAAGGATATAGTATTATTCCTCTTTTTTTCTATCAGTATCAGGATAAAAAATATGAAATCGTTTTCGGCGGCGGTGTAGGTATGAATCTGGCACCTAAAAGTAAAGAGCGAAATAAACTTAAACTGGGAGTGAGTTGGAGAGCAGGCGATGCCTTTATCCCATGGGTTCAATACGACATCAAACGCTCATCAATTCAACTGAGCTATGACATGAATACTTCCCCTCTCCGCATAGCGAGCAATAGTTATGGTGGATTAGAATTATCATTTGGATATCTGCTACAGGTAAGACCAGAGAAGGAACGATATTATGATTTCTGTCCGTTTATTTGGTTCTAAAAATATCATTCAACACATGTTCGTCAAAACCATAAAACCGAGCCGTTTACTTGAAGAATATATTGAAAATTATATTTATATAGAAGGTAATAATAAAGGAATAAGTTTACCTAAGACAAATATGAGTTTGGTATTTAACTTAGGCGATGCCTTCAAGCTATTCCATGATAATAGTTTCTCTTCAGCTGCCAATTATTACAAACATTGGATAGCTGGAATACAAACCAAACCAAACTATGTAGAAAGTTATGGTAAGAGCCGTATGTTTACCATTCAATTCAAAATTGTAGGGTGCTATGCGTTTTTTAAAGAGCCACTCTCTCTTTTTAAGAATGAATTTATAACACTTGACAATGTTTTCTCCTATGAAGCAGAAGAAATCTGGGAGAAAATGCTTTCTGCGAAAACCCTCGAGGAACAAGTATTGATTATAGAGGATTTTTTATTCGAAAAGTTAATTAAGAAAAAAATAAACTACAACAAGATAAAAGGAATCAAAACTCTACTAAATGAAAACAATTTATCTAATGTAAATGCTATGACTAAAGAGCTAAATACGTCACGTAAGCATCTAAATCAACTATTTAATAATTATATAGGTGTTTCTACTAAAACTTTGCTTTCAATTATTAGAATAAACGATTCTTACCGGATAATTTCTAAAGAAAATCAAGACAATCTTTCGATTTTAGCTTATGAAATGAATTATGCTGATCAAGCACATTTTAACAATAACTTCAAGCAGTTAACTGGTTTAACACCAACAGAATATATTCATATTTATAGGTCATTTCCATCTATGAAAATCACACCTCATTATATTCCTTTTCTTAAATAGGTAACATTTTTACAATTAACCACTTAACACAATATATATTTTTGCATTCAATTAAATTTTAACAAATGAAGCGTAATATAATTTCTGTCATCGTAGGTATAATCACAGCAGGTTTAATCTTTACCATTGTGGAAACAATTAATATGAAACTACACCCTTTCCCTGCGGAGATAGATCTAAATGACAAAGTTGGTTTAAAAAATCATTTTAGCCAACTACCTGTCTTATCCTGAAAAAACTTGACAGTTTTTCAAACCAAATTAGGTATGAAGAATAATCAAAATCAATTAGGAAAGGATAATCCTTTAAAAATCAATTTTAAATTTAAAACAAGTGATCCAAATCAAATAGCACTAAGGC